>JBBKVY010000173.1:0-3049 GCA_037968675.1 Acidimicrobiales bacterium
TTCCTTCCCGGTGAGGTGGAGACCTGTGTCGAGATCGAGGTCTTCGGCGACACCGATCCCGAGCCGATCCTGGTCGGCGGTGAGTGGGTCCTGATCCAGTTCAGCAACGTGTCGTCGAATGCGATCCAGGGAACAGGCGGCCTCTTCGGCTTCGGTGTGCTGGTGATCGGCGAGGACGACGTCTGAGAAGACCCGGCCGCAAGGCCGGTTCCAGTGGAGCCCGAGACCGGATTCGAACCGGTGACCTGCTGTTTAGAAGTTGGGTATCGCCAGGTCTTTGACCGGCACGTTTCCGGCGAAGACGCTGGTCGGGGGTCGAATCGGTTGTCCGCAGGAGTCCGCAGGAACCATGTTCAACCGTCTGCCAATCGCGCACGAATCGTGCGAGTGGCGAGCTGTCAGGGCCGATGTCACGCGACGTGCGCTCACGTCCGGAGATCTCGCCATCGCCAGGTTGACTGATCGAGGAGGAGTTCGGGGTCACCGGTCCAGAGCGTGGCCTCCTCGTGGGCGGCGAGCGCAGCAGCGAATGCGTCAGCAAATGCCATCGGGTGGTCGGCCTTGATGCGAGCGGCATCGAGGACGAGGTGTTCGTCGGGGAGTCGGGCGTCGATGACGTCGCGTAGGTCGCGGACCGTCTCGGTGGCGTCGTCTTCACCGTGGAGTCGCCGGAGCACGTAGTGAGCCTCGCCGAGGTTGATCCAGGACATCAGCGGCTTCTCGTCGTCGAGGAGTTCTGCGACCGCGTCGGCGGCGGGGTTCGAGTCCTCGAGGTAGCGAAGGACTGCCCACGAGTCGAGAACGACCGTCACAGCGCCTCCTCGCGCGAGCGATCGTGTGCTCGTTCACGTGCCAGTTCGGCTGCGAGCGCAGAGCCATGGAAGCGGCCCCGCAGTGGGCGGCGATGTTCTGTGGGTCGGACCGCGACGTGGTCGTCGTGGACCCAGAAGTTGACCTCGTCGCCGGGTTCGATCCCGAGTTGGTCGCGGAGCTCTTTGGGGATGACGACCTGTCCCTTGGCTCCGATCCGGTGAGTCATACCATTGAGTATAACTACGTTTGCGGCGCTGAGCGGGAGGTGACAAGCGATCATGTCGTCGCATGGAACTGCTGTCCGCGCCTGCACGAGATCTTCGACGAGATCGAGGCGATCGAGAAGCCGGTGGTCCTCGCGGCACAGGGTCCGTGCCTGAGTATCGGGGTCGAGTTGTCCGCGTCGTGCGACTTTCGCTTGGCCGCGACGTCGGCTCACTTCGGACTACTCGAGGTGCCGAACCTCGCCGTCCTTTCGGGCTCGGGCGGCATCAGCCGGCTCACCCGGATCGTGGGCCCGCACTGGGCCCGCTGGATCGCCATGGCGGCCGAGACCGTGACCGCCGAGGAGGCCGTCGGGATGGGCTACGTCCACCGGGTCCTGCCGGACGAGGGTTTCGACGAGGCGGTCCTGGACTGGTGCAAGAAGCTCATCACCAACTCCGCAGAAGCACTCGGACTGGCCAAGGTGGCCATCGACGCCGCCGTCGACTCCGACCGCCGCACGGCCAGGAACTTCGACCGTCTCGCCAACACCGAGTTGCTCCACTCTGCCGAGCACCGCGCCAAGATCGAACAATTCCTGAAGCGCAGCGGAGGCTGACGCGGCCGACCGCCATTTGATGCGCCGTGAGTCGCTGGCGTTGTCACGCGCATTCGGTGGAGCCCGAGACCGGATTGCTAACCGGCTGCCGCCCACCCGGGTTGGCTTTCTAATGATCTGTCGGCCCGCCGCTCGAGCAACCCCTCACCCCGTCGACGAGACGTGAACGATGGCCTCATAAGAGCCTGCCCTCGACCCGCTCGAGTGGCTCATCCCTGTCCTGCCCGCCACCCTCGACGACGACCAAAAACTTGCCTTGACAGACATAGGAGCATCATTATGCCGGTAATCGGGTCCGGCGGGGTCGGTGGTGGGGTCATGGTTGTTGCTCCTCGATGAGCTGGTTGTAGATCTCTGCGCGTCCGGTCTGGCCGTTGTCGCGAGCGTGGTTTCGTTGGCGGATCAGGACCGGCACGTGGGTGGGGTCGGTGGCGTAGAAGCTGCAGGTTTCGCAGATCGTTTCGTAGTGGCAGTCGGTGGTGGCGGGCCGGTCACACCACCCGTTGGCGAGCATGCGGCGGTGCTCGTCGTGGAGCCGGCGCATGTTCGGTCCCTGGATCGTGGCGGGCTGTCGGGCTTGGTAGAGGCCGTCGACTTTGGCGGTGACCGCGAAGTACTCCTCGGCGACAGTGCGGTCGGCGATGCGGGCGTAGACGAGGGTCATCTCGAGGCTCTTGTGGCCCAACACGGCGGCGATGTTCTCGAGGCGCATGCCTTGGTTGATGGCCTGGGTCGCGAACGTGTGCCGCACCTGGTGGGGATGCACGTGACCGAGGTCGGCGGCTTTCGCGATCCGGTCGACCATCCGGGCGGCCCGGTCCCGGTTCAACGCGCCGACCTCGTCAGCGAACAGACCCTCGTCGAATGGGCAGCCGGTGACGACGAACTCGCCACTCGCGCCGCCATGGTGCTCGACCTCGTGCTCTTCGACATCGCACTACACCTCCACGACGGCAACCTCGGAGCGACGCACGGCCGGTCTTACATGAAGGACAAGTCGAAGGCGACGGATCAGGACACGTTCCATCTGGCCAAGCTCCTCCTCGACGACACCGAACTCGACTACCAGTCGCGCGGCGAGGCGGGGGCCACGTTGCTCTCGAGGGCCGAGCGGTATCGCCTCCCGGCGGTGATCCGTCGCGTCGCCCGGTCGAAGGAGCCGATGGTCGACCGCGAGCGCATGGGCGTGCCGATCGACATCACGGTGCCTGTCACGCCGGACCCGGTGGCACCGTACGGGTACGACTTCGATGACCCGGAGAACCTCGACTTCTGGTGGGAGCGTGGCGCGCAGCCGGCGTGGCAGACGGTCGACATCACGCTCGACGCCGTGGAGACCTACGACCTCTGGGACACGCCGACCTTCGAACAGTTCAAGCCGCTGCGCGATGCCGTGGGCGACGACCGCGATGC
>JBBKVY010000174.1:0-17156 GCA_037968675.1 Acidimicrobiales bacterium
GATCGGCCGACGAGACCGAATCACCGACGACCTTGCGGCAGCGGCCGCAACTCGTCAGGTGTGACTCCACCACGTCGGCAGTGGCCGAGTCGACCTCGCGTGCCTCCCTCGCGTAGGAACCGAGAATCAGATCGGTGGGGTGCGTGCGCGACGTCATCGGAGCGCTCCTTCGAGTTGTGCCTTTGCCCGCTTGACCCTGGTTTTGATCGTGCCGGTGGGGATACCGAGCAAGGCGCTCGCCTCCGGCACCGTCAACCCATCGAGATACGTGGCGCGGACCGCGGCCTGGAGGTCAGGGGCCAAGGTTCCGACCGCGCGGGCGAGCGCATCGGCATCTTCGAAGCCGAGCGACTGGTCCTCCGCGGCGGCGTCCCGGACGATCGAGGGATCAGCCACCGGGAGCCAGCGGTTCCGACCCGGTGGACACCGACGATTCGCCGGACCGCGATGCCCCACAACCAGGCGCCGACCTCGCCACTGCCATTCCAACCGCTCGGGTTCCGCCACACCGCAACGAATGTGTCCTGCACCGCCTCGAAGAAGATCTCGTCGTCTCGAGAACGGCGTTGCAGTCGACAGACCAACCACGGTGCGTGTCGGTCGTGGAGGAGCCGAAGCGCGGCTTCCTCACCATCGCCGATGCGCTCGAGCAACGATCGATCATCGGCACCCACGGAGACAGCCGCTTCATCCATCACCCGAACTGTCGCGCTGCAGCGGAGCCCTGGTTCTCGGGTTCTGAGGAAACGCAGAAGAACCGTGAGCCGTTTCGGTGCCCCGACGCGACAGAACTGACGAGAATGGCCGATGGGGCCCGGATCGGGAGGCTGAGCATGTCAATCACGCGGTGGTCCACGCTTGTCCTCGCGGTGCTGGGTTCTGCGGCAGGAGGAGCGCTCGCCCTCGGCGCGCCTGTTGTCGCTGCACCGTTCTTGGCCTTGTTCGCGATTGTCGCCATCGCGTCGCGGATGGGGGATCGGGTCCCGACATCCGATCGATGGGATGGAGACGACGTCACCACGCCATGGGCTGCGGCAAGACGCGGGCCGTCCTCACCGGCAGTCGTCGGTCGGGCACTCGGGCGTTTCGAGGCCCGCGCAATGCTCGCCAGTCCGTGGTTCGGCGCCGGGCTCGGCATCTGCCTGCTGGCAGTGCTCCCCACCGACCCTCACGCATCGCTCAACGAGGCGACGAACCAGATCATGTTCCTCGCCCACCCCCTGGTCGGGATGGCGATCATCGCCGCCCATCGCGCCGCGACTCGAGCCGCTCGCGACGACACCCTCGGAGTCTTCGACACCTGCCCGTCGCAACCCACCCGTCGCACCGTCGGCGTCGTCTGGGCTGCAGCAGTGCCCGCAGCGGTGCTCTTCGTATTCGCGCTGGTCTACCTGGTGGTCAGCCTGCGGGGAGACGGGCGAGCATGGTCCAACCCGTTGACATCGGTGTCCGACGTCGTTGCGACGTGCTTGCTCGGGGTCGGCGGGGTTGCGCTCGGTGCTGCCCTGGGCCGGTGGATCCGATTCCCGCTGACCCCGATGATCGCCATCATGATCATCGGATTCATCAGCGTGAACCTCGCCTCGAGCCCCGAACCGCACCTCGAGACTCGGATGATCTTCTCGACCTCTGGTCCGAACGCCGAAGACGCCGGCTATTTCACGGCCAGCCAAGCCTTCGCGCACCTCGCCTGGATCGCAGCTCTCGTCACCGCCACCGTCGCGGTCGCACAGGTGCGAGCCGCCGACAAGGATGATGAACCGTTGGCCGCAGTCAGGGGAACTACCAGCCATGGGGACCCCAGCCCTCGACATTCGCAGTGACTGCGAGCTCCTCGTCGCGATCGTCGACCGCGATCGCTCGGCGCTGATCGAGCTCTACGGGCGTCATGAACCGTGGCTGACCACGCGGCTTGCATACCGATGTGCTGATCGGGGCATGGTCGAGGAGGCGGTCCAGGACACGTTCGTCGCAATCTGGGACAAGGCCGGCCGCTACTCGGGGACCGGGACGGTTCCCGCCTGGATCTGGGGAATCGGCTATCGGAAGTTGCTGCACATCGTCAGGCCGAGGAGATCCGTTGTCGAACGGCTGATCGCGCAACGACCAGGCGAGGTGGCATCAGCTGAAGAGGAGCTCCTCATCGGCGTGGAGCACGGCGACCTCGGCTCGGCACTCGACCGGCTGTCGCCGGAGTTGCGTGCCGTCGTCCAGGCCACGGTTCTCGACGGGCTGACTTGTCGCGAGGCCTCGCAGCTCCTCGGCATTCCGAGCGGCACCGTCAAGACCCGGATGATGCGAGCTCGACACGAACTACGGGAGGCACTGATATGAGTGGTCGCGACGACTGGCACGTGCCGGTCGACAGGATCGAGCGATACGAGCGGGGCGAGTCAGCCCCGACAGAGCGTGACTCGATCGAGTCCCATCTGCTGACTTGCGAGCTCTGCCGAACCGGGCTCGCTGCGTCGCGACAGCCGGCGCCGGCGGCCGAGGACGCCGTGCTCCGAGCGGTGATGGATCGGATAGACCGACCGCGACGGCCGCTGGCGTGGGGTACCGGCGCATTGCAGGTCTCGCTCGCGAGCCCCCAACTCATCGCCGCAACGGCTGGTCTGGCCGCGGTGCTGCTCGTCGCTGTCGGCGGAGCTGCCGCCGCCGAACCCCGGCTCGGCGTGATGATGCTCATCGCGCTTGCACCGCTCGCACCGGCCGCCGCAGCCGTCGCCGCCTTCTGGCCGGCGAGTGACCCTGCTGGATCACTGTCTGCTGCGACGCCGTTGGCGGGTGGCAAGTTGCCATTTCTCCGCGCCTTGTTCGCGTCTGTTGTCAGCGCACTCGCCGGGCTGCTCTGCAGCGCCTTCACTCCGCTCGGATGGTCCGAATCGATCGCATGGCTCGCGCCTGGGTTCGCTTTCGCAGCCCTCGTCATCGCCGCCGCGACCTGGGCCGACCCTCGACTCATCGCCGCCGGGGTCGGCCTCGCGTGGCTCACGATGTGCTCGTTGTGGTCGCTGGAGCTCCGCCGGTCGACCGCACTCGAGGCGTTCGACGACCTGGCGACGAACACCGCGGCAGTGCAGTTGGGGTGCGCCGCAGTGATCGCTCTCGCAACCTTCGTGGCGCTCCACCGTCGCGACGCACGACCGAACTGGAGAACCGCATGAGCGACATCGAATTCCACGGACTGACGAAGCGATTCGGGTCGAACAACGCGCTCGACGACTTCAGCTGGTCCGGCGGCTGCGGGGTGGTCGGGCTCCTCGGCCCGAACGGCGCCGGCAAGACCACATTGCTCCGAATGCTGGCCACCGTTCTGGCGCCGGACAACGGCTCGATCGGCATCTACGGGTTGGATCCAGCCAGATCTCGGGACCGTCTGGAGATCCGCCGGCTCCTCGGATACCTCCCGCAGGAGACCGGGCTGTACTCCGGATTCACGACGTTCGACCTCGTCGACTACGTCGCGGTGCTCAAGGAGATCTCAGACAAGACCACACGCCACGAACAGGTCCGCCATGCCGTGCGGTCGGTCGGACTCGAGAACGAGATGCATCGCCGTATCCGCACCCTGTCCGGCGGCATGAAGCGCCGGGTCGCCCTCGCCGCGGCGCTGGTCGGACAACCCCGCCTCCTCGTCCTCGACGAACCGGCGGCCGGACTCGACCCCGACCAACGGCTCCGGCTACGCGACGTCATCTCGCGCGCCGGTCAACAAGGCACCGTCGTGGTCTCCACCCATCAGACCGATGAAGTGGCCGCGTTCTGCCAACAGGTCCTGGTGCTCGACCACGGACGACTGCGCTTCGCCGGCACGCCTCGGGAGCTCGCCACGATGGCGGAGGGGCGCGTCTGGGTCGATGATCACCCGCATCCGGACGCGATCCGTACGTGGGTGACGGGCGACGGGCTGGTTCGAAGCATCGGGACTCCCCCGCCCGGTGTCCAACTCGTCGAACCGAACATCGACGATGGCTATCTGTTCGCCACCAGCGATGGAGGACGACAATGACCACCGAAGTGCTCGAATCGTCCCGCACGGTGTCGACGATGTCGATGCGTCAGCTGGCGCGTATCGAAGCCCGGCGATCACTCCGACGCGCGTCCATCTGGATCGGCGCGATCCTCCTTTTCCCCATCATGTCGGACACGACGGCCGACTGGCCGGGCGGGAGCTACAGCGAGAAGCTCCTGGGCTTCATGCCGATCGCGCTCGGTACCTTCATCGCCGCATTCCGGACCGGGCGCCGCGACGGATCGCACGACGTGGCCGAGAGCGCTCCGCTCGACGCCGATGATCGTGCATTGGCCCGTCTGGCGAGCCTCGCTCTGCCGCTGGCGATCACGCTCGTCGCCATCGTCGGGCTTGCCGTCGCCTCGCGCATCGAAGGCGGGTTCTGGATGGGCGACCATCCGCGCCGGACCGACACCGCGCTCCATCCCTTCTCCGAACTCCTCCAGCCCCTCCTACTCGTCATTCTGTGCGGGGTCGCCGGCATTGCCATCGGCCGGACGCGCCGGGCCCTGTCTGGCGGGATCATCTTCGGCATGCTCCTGTTCACGTTCTTTCCGGCCTACTGGATCTGGAACAGCCCGCCAGTCCACGTCGTCGCTCCGCTGCAGATCCAACCCATGGGCATCGACCTCGCTGACGGAACCACCATCGACGAGACGCCGGAGAGCTGGTACGTCGAGGACACCAATGACTTCGGAGAGCCGCCCCGCCATCAGCTTGTCCATCAGCCGACGATCATCGGGCACGACATCTACCTCGTCGGTCTGATCGCCCTCGCCGTCGGTGCGGCCGTCCGAGGCATCCGGGGCCGACGAATTGCGCTCGCCGGTGCTGGCATCGCGCTGACGGGGGTCGTGGTCCAGTTGCTCGTGAGCCCCGTGTGACCGTGTCTTCGATCGCAGGAACGGCCTGGGTCCGGCCGACCGTACGAGCCATCGACTGGACCGCGCTCGGCCTCGTCACCGCGACCCTGCTGGTCGCGGAGGGCATCCTTGGATGGACGGGCGTCGAGGCGCCCGCGATCATCCGCTACGCAGGTGTCGCCGCGCTGGCGGCGGCCGCGGCGCTC
Source organism: Acidimicrobiales bacterium (assembly GCA_037968675.1). Classification (GTDB taxonomy): domain Bacteria; phylum Actinomycetota; class Acidimicrobiia; order Acidimicrobiales; family Salinilacustritrichaceae; genus Salinilacustrithrix. The sequence continues at coordinate 5,085 of JBBKVY010000174.1, forward strand.
GGTCTCGGAGACCCGGCCCAGTCCCTCCTCCAACCGGTCCCGACACCATCGGTCGTGCGTCTCGGTCACCGGACCACTCTGCTCTTGGGAACCACGGCCAGCGTCGCAGGACTTCTCGTCGCCGTGGGACACCTCGTCGCCATGACGCCGAGCGGTCAGCACGACCTCGCCGCACCACTCCTCGCCTTGGCCGCGACTGGCATCGCCGTGCATGCCATGGCCGGCCCCCGCATCGAACGACGACAGGAAATCGCCGCCGTGACAATCCTGCTGTGGGTCGCCGCCGCCGCGCTACCGGTTCCCGCCACACTCGACGCGCTGCGACTGGCCTGGCTCGAGCACTCGTGGTGGGTGGTGATCGTCACGGTCGCGCTGACCGCTGGTGTCACCCGTCGCCGGTCAGCGTGACCTGAATCGACCCGTCTTCGTTGCTCAGGTCCGGCCGGAGAAGAGCGCGACGCAGCCCACGATCTCGATCGTGGGTTCGACAAGGTGTTGCGACAGCGCCCACTCCAGACCCTCGAGGTCGTCGTCGGCGTTGGAGAACACCCCGTGGTTGTTGTTGCGCGTCATGACCGTGCGGGCCAACCAGTTCCGGTGGACCCCGTCATGGAGGAGTGTCGCACCGAACACCACCGCACCGGGTTCGGTCACGGCCTTCACGTGCTCGAACACGATCGCCTTCGAGCGGATGTCGCCGGGCAGACAATGGAGCAGGTAGTTCATGCCCACCGACCCGAACGAAGGTCCCCCCAGATCAAACGGCTCGAGCACGCTCACGCGATGACGCTCCGGTTCGTACCGCTCGATCCGGCTCGACGCCGTCTCGAGGCATGCGTCGTTGGGATCCATCAGGGCAATTCGGGGCGACGTGGTGGGGAACGAACAACGATCGAGGAAGTACCCGGTGCCCACGCCGATGTCGAGGTGGTTCCCCGAGATGTGGTCGTCGTAGTGGCGGAGCACGCGACCAGCTGGACACTTCCACGCCAGTCGGGAGAAGTACCAGAGGATCGCGAAGTCATAGATCGCCAGCGACCGGCGGGTGTAGAACGCGTGACCGGCGTCGACGTCGTCCGGAGTCGGGTCGGGAGTCGAGTCCATTGCGTCAGACAGAAACGCGCCGCGCCGACACCGTCATCGGGGCACCACCGGTGGGCCGATTGACGACCAATCCCGACGGAGGCGGCACGGGACCAGACGCCGAGATCAACAGTCGCTGTGCAAGGCGGGCCACAATGAGGGTCAATTCCATCTGCGCCAACGCGAACCCGATGCAGTTGCGAGCACCCCGCCCGAACGGCACCCACGAGATGCCGGCGAGAGCCTTCTGCTCCCCCGTTGCCTCGACGAAACGATCCGGTCGGAACTCGAGCGGGTCGGTCCATGCAGATCCGTCACGTCCTGCGAGGTGCGCAGACCAGAGAATGAGCGTCCCCTTCGGAACGGTGTATCCGCCGACGCTGATGTCGATCGCCGCTTCACGCGGACCGACCACGCCGGCGGGGTGCAGTCGCGTCGTCTCCCGCATCGTGCGATCGGCGAATTCGAGCGCAGCAAGCGAGGTGTGGTCGGCGTCAGCGGCGGCGCCGAGGACCCGGTCAGCTTCCTCGCCGAGTCGGCGCCACACCTCAGGGTCACGGGCGCAGAGGGTGAGCATCCACGCCAGCGAGGCACTCGTCGTGTCGTAGCCAGCACCGATCAGTGTTGCCACCTGGTCTCGGATCTCGGAGTCATCGAGCGTTCCGTCGAGGACCAGCGCCTCGAGCACGTCATTCGGATCGCCCGCCGGATCCTGACGTCGGGCGGCGATCTCTGCGTCGATGATCGCGTCGAGCGCGCGACGATCCGCAGCGACTCGCGCTCGCTTGGTGCGCGGGAACGGATGCGGCAGCTGGTTCACGAACGACGATTCGAGATATGCCTGGGGACGTTCGAACAACTCACCGATCGTCTCGGTGTGCGGGGCCATACGCGGACCGAACAACGCTCGGACGACGATGTCGAGGACCAGTGCTCGACCGATCGGATACATGTCGATTTCTCTGCCGTCGGGTGGGAGGTCTGCGACGAGTCCGTCGATCGCTGCATCGGTGCGCTCGACGATCGTCGGGATCCACCCGTTGAGACGCCGTCGACTGAACGCTGTCTGCACGGACTTGCGCCGTCGAGTGTGATCGGGTCCGTCCGACACGATCATCGAACCGGGACCCACCACGAACCCGAGCACGTTGAATTTGTGGTTCCACCGGAAGGACTCCGTTGGCATAGCGAACAGCTCACGGAGCATCGTCGGGTCGCCGACTACGGCGATGCGCACCGGACCTGCGCCGAAGCCATAGGCGGGCCCGAGTTCGTCACGGAGTTCGTCGAGCACCGGCGACGGGTCTTTGAAGAGTCTGTTGATGAGGCCGGGCTGGCGTCGGAGGGCGGGACTCGGAAGTTTGGTGGTCATCGAACCTCGAGAGCTCGTCGGAACTTGGATGGAGAAGCCGGGTCGCTGCCGCTGTGCGCTGCAACGAGCGCGCCGATCAGCACCAGGACCCACCAACGACTGTGGGAGGGGCCGGAACCGAAGGACGGGATCGTCTCGGGCCACCGGAACGCGAGAGCGGCCACGAGCGCAGGCAACAGTGCTCCGACGGTCACGCCGGTGACCCCGCCGAGCGGATCGCCCCTCCGCATCACGGTGAATCCGGCTGCGAGCGCGACCATGGCCGCGAACGATAGTTCGGGGACACGCTCGGTCCAGGAGGGCGTGGGCGAGCCGGCGGCGGCGGCAACAGCCATGACCGCACCGGCAACGGCGAATGCGGTGACCACCGCCAACAGGACGCGGCAGGCCAACCGTCGTGGGGTGTTGACCGGACACGGGGTCAAGACGTCGACCGTGGGATCGTCTGCGATCCAGCCCATCGATGCACCGGTGACGACACCGAGGACGACCGACGGGACGCTGAGGTCGGACCCGTGTCGGATTGCCGTGACCACCAGTGGAATCGATCCCAGGAGAACGGTGCCGGCGACGCGATCCAGCCTGGCGACTCGAACCGTCGGCCAGAACAGCGACCGCGCCACGCCCAGTCGACGGTCTGACCGATCGCCAGCCAACGCGGACGCCATCGTCAGCACGGCCTGCCCGGCCTCGGCGTCAAGCGATCGAACGGGCCGACCGACGGGACTCTGAGGTGAGCGAGCAGTTCGTCGGTCCCGGTTGCGGGATCGATCCACTTGGTCCAGTCAGCGCGTAGCGCTCGAACGACGGTCGCCTCCGGAAGCTGCATCACGGCGCGAGCAGCTTCGAGGTCCTGGCGAGACCACACCACACTCGGCACGCTGCACAACTCGACGCCGTTCTGCGAACCGTCCGCGTACGGATCACGCGGGTCCGCCGAGGCCTCCTGCAGCTGGTCAGCGAGGTCAATACCGCGCACCGACAACCAGAGCGCAACCACACCACGAGCCTCACCGGCCACGACCAGAGGCATCAACGCATCGTCGGGCCGGGTCGGCAACCCGACGGCAGTGAACGCGAGATCACCCCCTTGTCCAGTGAGCCCGTAGGCCGTGCTGAAGCCGGAGAAGGGGATCTCGTTGGTCGGACGGGAAGGGATCGGGCGGGGAAGCAGGCGGCGCACTTCGGGCGGGAGCTTCTCGATTCGATCCTCGTACACCTGTCGAATGGTCATCGGACCGACCTCGTCAGGGAGCGCCAACACGACCGGACCCACGGCCGCAGCGATCCGATCAGCGACGGCGGCGTGAACAGAGAACACGCACACGTCGACGCGATCATCGATGTCGACACAGTCCTGACTCGCCTCGGGTCGGGCAACCCGGTCGGCGATCGCCGCGGCTGAGGCGGACGGCATCTCCCGGGTGACTCCGACCGATGCGACGATCGCCAGGGCGACCGCTCCGCACCCGGCCAGGAGGATCGGCCTGTCGCGACGGTGGCGCCACGTGGCCACGACGGCGACGAGCATCACGAGCGCCAGGATCCACAACGCATGCGACCACGCGGGCCGATCAGCGAACTCCGATGGCGCCTCGATCGTCGGCGCGGTGGAGAGTTGCACGTACGGGTTCCAACCGTTGCCACCGATGCCGCTCAGTCCGTTCGACAAGAACAGGATCGCCACGATGACCAGAACGGGGGCGAGTGCAAACTGGATCCAGCGCCCCAGCGCGACGCCGAGCGCCACCCCACCGACGCAAAGGAGGAGCGCCCCGACGAAGTCGGCCGCGCTGTCCGAGGAGAACGCGCCGTGAACGTCCGGAGACCGGATGACGAGCAGCAGTGCGAAACCGATCAGGAACACGACGGAGACGAGCACAGGAAGCCAGGAAGCCGCCAGATGCCCCGCGGTACGAATCTCAGGTCGAGTCGGGCAGACACCGAGAACCTCCTCGGTGCCGTCGCGGGTCGATCTCGTTGCCGCGCGATGGCTGGCCAGGATGACCATCCCCACCAGCGGGTGCAGGAACCACGGTGAGAGCTCGGCGTACTCGGCCCACACCTCCACGCTGTCGTCCGGGAACAGAATCGCGAACACGACGACGATCATCACGAGGAACCCAAGACCGACCCCAAACCACGAGCTCCAGAACAGCAGCCGCCCTTCGACACGTCCGATCGCACGGATGGTCTCGGCACTCGTCGCCCGCCGAGCGTCCGGCGACGTCCCAAACGTCGGGCCTACGTCGCCTGGACTCGACCATCCGGCGTCGGGCACGTTCGGACGCGATTGGGAGCGCGCAACGAAGAGCGCAACCACCGCGATCGGCACGAGGACGACGAGGAAGATCAAGACGGTCCGACCACCACGACGTCGGCCTCACGCGCGAGCAGCAGATAGCCGTCCTCGACCGTCGGCACCACCAGTTGCGCGTCGGCGGGGGGTGTACCGATGTGACGGACAGCGCCGTCGCCCGTGACCCACGCCACCTCTGCGCGAGCGTCGCGCGTCGATGCGGTCCATACCCGTCCGTCGGCTCGCTGCGCGAGATCACCGGGCGAGCCGACGAATCGGATCCGTCCAGCCAGGAGCACGACGACGCGGTTGCACAGGGCGGCGACGTCGTCGGTCTGGTGCGTCGACAACAGGACGGTCGCGCCGTCGGCGGCTGTACCCAACAACTCCCGAAAGCGAAGCCGTTGCTCCGGATCCAACCCGGCGGTCGGTTCGTCGAGTACGAGCAGTCGTGGGGTGCCGACCAGGGCCTGGGCGATGGCGACCCGCCGTCGCATCCCGCCGGAGAGTCGGCCGATCCGTTTGTGCATCACCGACTCGAGCCCCACGACCGATAGCACGCGTCGGACCTCATCGTGCCGAGCGCTGCGGTCGCCCCACTCCTTGAGGATCGCGACGTAGTCGACGAAGTCGAACGCGCTGAAGTTCCGGTGAAAGCCCGGCTCCTGCGGGAGGTAGCCGAGTTGACGACGGATCTCGAGCCGACCTGACCCTGTCGACGGATCGTGACCCAGCACGTCCAATCGGCCGCTGTCGGCGGCGATGACCGTGGCCACCATCCGCATCAACGTGGTCTTGCCCGCACCGTTCGGGCCAAGCAGGCCAGTCACGCCCGGTGCCAAATCGACGTCGATCCCATCCACGGCCACGAGCGAACCGAACGCCTTGGTCACGCCTTCGAGCTTCACGTTTCCGTTCATCGGACTCCCTCCAACACCTGGAACTGATCACGCCGGACAAGCAGCACTGCAGCCGCACTGAGCAGGACGATGAACGCGGCGAACTGACCCGGTGGCGCAAACGTCGACGTGTCGGCGAAGTCCGAGTGCTGCCCAGCCATCCACCGCACTCCGAGTACCACCGTCATCCAAGACAGACCCAGCGTGGTCGCGGCGACCTCGGCCCGAACCCATGTGCCGAGCGCCAGCGCCCCGACCGGGAGCGCCAACGCCGGGAGCAGCCACGCAACCACGGGCGCATCGAGGTCCCCCATCGCGAGATCGGCCGCCCCGAGCACAACGAAGACCACCGCCAGGATGACGACCGCCCGCCGCAACACGAGCCCGGCGCCTTGGAGCGGCGTGGGCACCGCGGTCTCCCCCACTGGATCGGCGACCGAAGCGAACGCGCTTGCGACCGCCACCAACGGAAACAGCGGCGCCATCACCAAGAACGCCCCCGAGCTGTCGGTCATCCGGCTACTGGAGACCGCGAGGACGGCCAGAACAACGATCGAACCGAGCGATGCCAAGCTGAGCGCCGGCGTGCCGGCGACGAGCCGCGCGGTGGACTCGGACACGCCGAGCCGGATCATCATCCGCTCCCCGATGGAACGGCGAGGGGTGTCGATGATGGTTGCGACCCGGTGCCACGACTCCTCGAGCACCGAGTCACCGACACGTTCGCGTACCGCACTGCGGCAGTCACCGCATGCGACCAGGTGGGCCTCGAGCGATGCCGCGACCGCGTCGTCGAACTCGCCCGGATCAACCGCGAATCGTTCGATCAGTGCCTCCGAAGCATGCCACGCGTTGCCGCCCGAACCAGCGTCGCCATTGCGAGTGTCCGTCATGCCAGTGCTCCTCTCATCTGGGTCCGCGCCCGCATCATCCGTGTCTTCACCGTTCCCGCAGGGATACCGAGCAACCGGGCTGCCTCACGTGTCGTCAGACCGTCGAGAACCGTCGCCTGAACCACGGCCCGCAACTCCGGCGACAGTTGCATCAGGACGCCAGCGAGATCGCCGTGTTCGACCCCGATCAGCACCTGGTCCTCGGCCGTGGTGACCACGTCGGACTCGGGCACCACATCGACAGGCCGGTCCCGATTCCATCGGTCACGAGACCGCAACACCCCGATCAGCCGACGGATCGCGATGCCCCAGATCCACGCCGCAGGTTCGCCCCGCCCGTCCCAGCGGCCCGCGCTCTTCCACACCGCGACAAACGTGTCCTGAACCGCTTCGGCCACGACATCGGTATTGGCGCATCGTCGCCGCAACCGCAGCGAAACCCACGCCGCATGTCGATCGTGAAGAGTTCGTAGCGCGTCCCGGTCGCCATCAGCGATCGCCGCAAGCAGCTGCGCATCGGTCACGACACTCACGGGCGACCTCCGACCGACATTCTGACCGGCATTCCCGTCGGCGACGAGGCTCCGTGCTGCTGGTGGCGGATACATCGAATGGCCTGTCGCGAACCATCCACAAACCGGTTCACTCGACCACCCGCGCCCGGCGAGACCCGGGACGCCGACGAGAATCCACCCCACGGAATGAACCGTTGAACCGGTGGGGCGCGACTGCTCGTCCAGTCAGGGTCGACCGACCCACCGATCCCAGGAGACGCCCATGACCGTCCGAAGAGTTCTCACCACCGCCATCCCGCTCGCACTCCTCGTCGCGGCTTGCGGCGACAACGACTCCGCGCCTTCGGCGACGTTCTCGGCGCCAACCAACGGAGCCTCCATCGCCGGAGGCGTAGCGCTGACAATGGCCGCCGAAGGGATCGCCATCGAAGAAGCCGGCAAGGTCCACGACAACGCCGGCCACTTCCACGTGATCGCCGACACCGGCTGCCTCACCGCCGGAACCGCGGTACCAAGAGATGCCGATCACGTCCACTTCGGGAAAGGGCAGTCGGACGGGACGATCTACCTCGAACCCGGTAGCCATGAACTGTGTCTCCAGGTCGGCGACGGGGTCCATGCGGCCCTCGACGTAACCGACACCATCACCGTCGACGTCGGAATCAGCAACCGCGACCAGTGGTGCACCGTCATCGAGGAAACCGACGACCTCTTCGTCGCCAACGACGACGACGAGATCGAGTTCGCCGTGCGCCAGGTCGGCTACGAGAACATCCGAAGGCTCATCGCGCAGCTGTCCGACGGCCTCGACCAGGTCCATGCCCAAGTTCGTGACGATGTCGCCGCGGCCATCGAGTTCGGCCGCACCTACGCCCAGGCCTACATCGACTCCGACGACTACCAAGGCGTCGAAGCCGCCCTCATGGACGCCTACGGCGACGAGGGCATCCAAAGCGACGGACCGGGCTCGACATGGATCCTCGACACCTGCGGCGTCGACATCGACGGCTGAGATCACGGGCTGGGCCGCAACCGGCGTTCTCAGTGACCCCGCACAACTGCGATGGCCAGGAACCCTCGGCTGCGACATCATCGGGCCGCCCATGTCATGACGGGTGAATCTTGCCGGCGACGCCCGGTCAGTTGGTGCGGACTGCGATCTCGACGACCGACAGCGAACCGACGCACCACCTCACCGCGACAAGGGACCAACAGACCTTGACGACCACACCCAGGACGCCACCGATGAGAGCCAGCACTTACCCCAGACCGCTCCGTGCCGTCCTGCGATGGCTCGCGGTCATCCCAGCCACGATCGGCCTCATCCTAGGATTCTTCGCCCTGGTCTGGACCGAGTGGTCGCAGCTACTCACCGCGACCGCCCTCCTCACCACGTCGGCCGCAACGTGGCGGGCACTGAGCGGCGCGTGGCCGCTGGCCAAGACGAAGGACAACATCGACGGCACTGCGATCCGTTCGCAGCGGTGACGGACCGGGTCGCGCAGGCGCGGATACGCGGCGCGGGCACGAGCAACCGAGATCGGCCACCAAGACGGTGTGACCGCCGCCGCGGACGAGGCCGAGTCGCTCGTATGACTCGAACCCCGACGTCACCGGCCTTCGGGCGGCGAGGCTCAACTCGGCAGTCGACCATGGAGGATTGATGCGGTCGCTGCGCGTCCCTGCGATCGGGCTCGGCATTACTCACCTCGTGGCAGTCGCATTGCTCGGTCCGCTGCTCGGAAGCACGGCTGATGCTTCGACCGCGTACGCGGAGCACTTCGCAGCAGATGGCAACTTGCTCCGCGACCTCGCCGGCTGCATGGCCGTTCTCATCGCGGCATGCATGCTGGTCTGGACCGTTGTGGCTGCGAGATACGCGTCGGGCCAAGCAACAGACGAAGCAGCCGCAGCGAATGGACTCACCGCATTCGCCGGCTTGATCTCCGCGTCGGCGATGGTCGTCGCCGCAGGACTTCTCGCCACGGTTCCATTGGCGGCGACGATCGGCAAGCTGACTGACGATCCCGGGATAGACGCTTCGGTCCAAGCAGGCATCGCACAAGCGGGCACAGTAGTTCTGTTCGTGGCGATGCTGGCTGTTGGAGCAACAAGCGTGCTCGTCGCGAGACTCGGGCGTCGTGCCGATGCCGTTCCGAAGTGGATTGCAGTGATGTCGTGGATCGTTGCCGGAACGCTCATCCTCGGGGCGTCGGTCGCCCTTCTCATGCCATTCGGGATGTGGGCCATCGCTCTCGGGCTGACATGGAACACGCCACCAAATGAATGACGAGCCTCCGGCGGACCCGACAAGCACCCGTCGAACGCCAGGCTCGACCAGTTCCTCGACGTTGAACGCGCCGCCCGTAAGTTGGCTCACGCCGACGATCAAGCCCAAGGCGATCAGCACCTGGAAGATCCAGCGGGATCTCCTTGACAACTCGGCAGTGCTGCAGTGAACAGCGGTACACATGGAATCGCGCCGGATTACGTGAACCAGTCGACTTCCCGAGCGCGACAGAGAGGTGACGAACCCAAGCTCGGGAGATGCCATGCGTGTGTGGATCGACCAGGACCTGTGCACCGGCGACGGCCTGTGCACTGATCACTGTCCTGACGTCTTCGTGCTGCTCGACGACGGAATGTCCTACGCTCACGACGGCGGGACCGTTGGCAACGACCCAGGCGGTGCGGAAAGCGTCGCCACGGTGCTGCCACGCCACAACTCGCAGGTCGTAGCGGCCGCTCTCGACTGTCCCGGCGAGTGCATCTTCCTCGAGAACTGACACCGACCGACCGGCTTCCTTCGGCACGCCCCGGCGAGATCGTGCGATCCAGTCCCCGCCATCCGCGACAGGGAGAGTGATCAGGCACGCCACCACCGCATCGGCGTTTTGGACTCGGCAGTCCGCGCTCCCGATCGTGAGGCGTCCGAAGCGTCCGGAGCTTTGCGGTCCCGAGTGAGTGCGGGACGTCTACATCCCACTCGGGTACCTGCCCGACCTGGGCTGGGTACCTCCCGCCGATCCCCCGGGTACCCGTCTGGCGGGCGCCAGCGAAACCGGCGACAACCACCTTCAACGAAGTTCCTGAGCGCCGGGCAATGGCTCGATTCCCCGACGAGGACGCACGCAGCGTGAGGACCCACCCGGAGCCACCATCATGCGTTCGCGCGATTGGCGTGCGATTAGCAGACGGACATCAACGGTTCTCCTGGACAATCAGCGGTAACCGATCCGGGCAATGACCTGCTTGTTCGCTGTAAACGTGCTGGTCACAGCACTGGCGATATCCAACTTGTAAACAGCAGGTCACCGGTTCGAATCCGGTCTCGGGCTCGAAGACATACCCGCAGTCAGCGACCAGTTCCGTGGCCCGGCCTGTGCACGGAGACTCGGGCGAGACCGACGTTTGCGCGATTGGCCTGGTCCCCCGGGGCACCCGGCTCCCGGCTCACATCACGCGGGACCGCTCAGTCGTCGTCCCTGATCGTGATCGTCGCCAGAGACCAACTGTTCGGATCGACTGCTGCGTTGTCCGAGGGCTCGAGGAAGATTACAAGCACTTCTTCGCTGTCCTCGGCAATCGCATCACCCAGCACCGTCAGCGTGACGGTCTTCGATGTCTCCCCAGGCGCGAACACCACCGTCCCCGACTCGGCAAGATAGTCGACTCCGGAAGTCGCGAAATTACCGGCATCCTCGGGTACGGTCGCCCAGTCGACGGTCACGGGCTCGGATATCGCTTCCGACAACGACACTGGTAGGTCGACCGAGATCTCCCCGGCGTTTCCCTCCGTGACCTCCCCGTGGCCGAGGAGGATGAGAGTCGCTCGGTCGCCGTCGGACGCGGTCGACTGCCGGCAATAGCTGCGGAGAGACCGGAGAACGACGCGGTCTGCATCCATCGCGTTCGCAGGCGGAATCTCGAGTCCGGAGGCCTCGATCGCGGAATCCAGCTGAAGAGGTGAGTCGCCGTACGCCCACTCGACCAGGCGATCGTCATCCGATCGAACCACGGTCCGGCACAGCGCCTCCGACTCCTTCGGACCTGCGTCGTCGAGCGGCTGGTGGACGAGACGGCGGAGTTCGACCGTGTAGTCGGACTTCGGGCCTTGACCACGAAACGCAGCGAGTCCATGCTCCTCGAGGAATTGGGCGGACCGAAGGCATGACCCGTCGGAACAATAGGTCCCAGGTCCCGGTAGTCCTTGGATCTCATCGCCGACGAACGCGTCGATGTCGAGCAGTTGCTGTCGTTGTTCCGCTTGCACCCGATCGCTCGTCAGGATCTTCAGACTTCCTGCGCCGTTGATGAGCACGACGAAGACGGCCAGCAGGGCGAGGGGTCGTCCGATGCCGCGAACGGTTTCGGCCTTCGACGCTAGCAACAGCGCCAGTCCGAGCCCGATGAGCGTGGTGTACGCGGGGTAGCGCGAGGCTTGCAGGCCTTCGGGCCCCGCGATCCAGAGTCGAGCGCGCAGGACACCAACGATCCAGATCATCCCGGTCATGATCAACATGATGGAGAAGTGCTCATGCGCGCGGAGCGGCGTTCGAGTCACCAATACGAACGCGGTGCCGCCGATGACGACCGCGAGAGCAAACCACAACGGCGCCCACCCCCACGCGAGCAACGGACTTTCGTCTTCCGGTGGCCTCAGCGCAACGAAGACGGTGGAGAACGCGTAGTAGAGACCTCGAAGAACATCCCCGGGATTCTCGACGGTGTCTCGGAGAAACCCTCCCACCGTCTGCACGTTGCCATGTGTGCGTTCTCCAGTGAACACCACGGACAGCAAGAGAATCTGCACCGGAAAGAGCCCGTAGTAGGCAGCGATCGACGTGAGTGGTGCGGCTCGCCGAATCGCGAGAATGCCCAGGAAGAGCAGACTCGCCGCGACAGCCGCCACACCGATCGCATCTCCGAACAGCACGGTTGCTGGGACAGCCAGCGCCGCATGCAGCCATGGCCGGTCGCTCCACCGGGCCGCGAAGGATCGAAGGTACAG
>JBBKVY010000175.1:0-4149 GCA_037968675.1 Acidimicrobiales bacterium
GCCCCCTCCACCTGCGCCGCCGGTCGCGACGCCGGTCGAGATCCCCACCACCCGGGAGGACGGGGTGTTGGTCGGCGAGGTCATCGATCTCCGAGCCGAAGCCGCGGCTCGTCGCGGCCCATCCGTCGGCGACGTGATCGAGGTCAATCTCGAGTCGAAGCTCTACGACGTCGTCGTGCTCGCGCTCCGGCGGACGTTCGAGGAGCCCGCTTCCGGTTGAGTCCAGGCCCGCCGGCAGCATTACCGCGCGGTACCTCCTGCTCCCTACGATTGACCTGAACATTCGTCGACGGTGGAGTTGTCCTCATGCCTGGTTCCGTGATCCTCACTGGCGCTCGTACGCCGATCGGGAAGCTGTCGGGAGCGTTCGCCTCGATGGCTGCGACCGACCTCGGTGGCGTTGCCATCAAGGGTGCGCTCGACAAGGCCGGACTCAGTGGCGACGACGTCGACTACGTGATCATGGGTCAGGTCATCCAGGCCGGCGCCGGCCAGATCACTGCGCGTCAGGCGGCCGGCAACGCCGGCATCCCGATGAGCACGCCGGCAACCACCATCAACAAGGTGTGCCTGTCCGGTCTCAACGCCATCTACCTCGCCGACCTGATGATCCAGTCGGGTGATGCCGACATCGTCGTCGCCGGCGGCATGGAGTCGATGACCAACGCCCCGTATCTGATGCCCGGGGCACGGTCGGGGTACCGGATCGGCGACAAGACCGTCGTCGACTCGATGATGTTCGACGGCCTCTTCTGCGCCTTCGACCAGGTCGCCATGGGTGCGGGCACCGAGAAGTACGCCGCGTCGGCCGGTCTCGAGCGCGGTCCCCAGGACGAGTTCTCGGCCGGGAGCCACCAGCGTGCGGCCGATGCCATCAAGAACGGCCTGTTCGACGACGAGATCGTCCCGGTGCCCGTGCCGCAGCGCAAGGGTGACCCGGTCGTCGTCACCACCGACGAGGGTGTTCGCGGCGACACCACGGCCGAGAGCCTCGGCGGCCTCCGCCCGGCGTTCGACAAGGCCGGCAACATCACCGCAGGCAACGCTTCGCAGATCTCCGATGGTGCCTCGGCGACGATCGTCGTCTCGGCCGCCAAGGCAGCCGAGCTCGGTATCACCGGCCTCGGCGAGGTCGTCGGGTACGGCCAGGTCGCCGGCCCCGATCCGTCGCTGCTCACTCAGCCCAGCCGGGCCATCCTCGACGCGCTCGAGGGTGCGCCGATCACGCAGGACCAGATCGGCCTCTACGAGCTCAACGAGGCGTTCGCCGCCGTCGGCCTCGCGTCGATGGACGAGCTCGGCATCACCCCCGACATCACCAACGTGAACGGCGGCGCCATCGCCCTCGGGCACCCGGTCGGCATGTCGGGCAACCGTCTCGCCCTCACGATGCTGCACGAGATGAAGCGTCGCGGCATCGAGTTCGGCGCCGCCGCACTCTGCGGTGGCGGCGGCCAGGGCGACGCCCTGCTCGTCAAGGCGCTCTAGCCCTCGGCCGCCTCGGCGATGGCGAGGAGCGTTCCGATCGCCACGGCCCGTGGTGAATCATCGACGCCGGCCCGCACGTTCATCGCTGCGGTCAGCACAACGGCGTCGGCGGGGTCGACCTGGATCCTGGCGACGTCGACGACCGCGATGACGTCCTCGCCGGAGAGGTCGTCGATGTCGGCGACTGCTCCCTCGGGGTCGTCTCGGAAACGCTGGCGGACGCTCGGGTCCTCGACGAGTGACACCACCAGATGGAGCAGGTTGGTCATCGTCGCCGGAACCTATCGGGCGGCTCCGCCCGCTCGCCGTGCGCGCCCCATGCCGGTCGATCGACATGGGACGCGGCTTGACACGCTCGCGTGGGTCGTTCATACCCTGCTGCCGTGCCGACCCCCACCAATTCGCGGCCCCTCGTCATCGTCGAGTCCCCCGCGAAGGCCAAGACGATCAGCCAATTCCTGGGCGACGACTACATCGTCGAGGCGTCCGTCGGGCACATCCGCGACCTGCCGTCGAAGGGGCTGTCGATCGACGTCGACTCCGACTTCAAGACCGAGTACGAGATCAACCCCGACAAGAAGGACGTCATCAAGCGGCTGAAGGCGCTGCTCGCCGACGCCGACGAGCTCTATCTCGCGACGGATGAGGACCGCGAGGGAGAGGCCATCGCCTGGCACCTGCAGGAGGTGCTCAAGCCGAAGGTCCCCGTGCGGCGGATGGTGTTCCACGAGATCACCCGCGGAGCGATCGAGCATGCGGTCGAGAATTCCCGTGACATCGACTATCGACGCGTCGATGCCCAGGAGACCCGCCGAATCGTCGACCGGCTCTACGGCTATCCGGTGAGCCAGATCATGTGGCGCAAGGTCAACCGCGGCCTGTCCGCAGGTCGCGTGCAGTCGCCCGCCGTTCGGCTCGTCGTCGAACGCGAGCGGGCGCGGATCGCGTTCGTCAGCGCGGACTACTGGGATCTGACCGCGACATTTCCCACCGACCCGGACTTCACCGCCAAGCTCGTCGCGCTCGACGGTGCCCGTGTCGCCAGCGGCCGCGACTTCGGTCAGGACGGCCAGATCAGCCGAGCCGATGTCGCTGTCGTCGACGAAGCCCGCGCGACCGACCTGAGAAGCCGCCTCGACGGCCAGCCCCACGAGGTCGCCTCGGTCGAGGAGAAGCCGTGGCGCAGCCGCCCGAAGCCACCGTTCATGACGTCGACCCTCCAGCAGGAGGGCGGCCGCAAGCTCCGCATGTCTGCCAGCCAGATCATGCGCATCGCGCAGGGTCTGTACGAGAAGGGCTACATCACCTACATGCGAACCGACAGCACCACGCTGTCGGACACCGCGGTGAACGCGGCACGCACCCAGGTCCGCGAGCTCTATGGCGACGACTACGTGCCGTCGGAGCCCCGGACCCACAAGAGCAAGTCCAAGAACGCCCAGGAGGCCCACGAAGCCATCCGTCCCTCCGGCGAGGCGTTCAAGACCCCGGATGACCTCCGGGGCGAGCTCCGCAAGGACGAACTCGCTCTCTACGACCTCATCTGGAAGCGCACCGTCGCCTCCCAGATGGAGGATGCCGTCGGTCGCACGATCTCCATGCGGATCAACGCCACCGCTCGCGCCAACGGCTCCCCCGAGACGCAGTGCACGTTCGGCGCGTCCGGTCGGGTCATCACGTTCCCCGGCTACCTCAAGGCCTATGTCGAGGACACCGACGAGCCCAGCGACGAGGACGGGCCGAAGCGGGACGACGAGGAACGGGTGCTCCCGAACCTGTCCGAGGGCGACTCGCTCCCCGACCCCGCCCTGACCGCCGACGGCCACACCACCAATCCGCCGGCCCGCTACACCGAAGCATCGCTCGTGAAGCAGATGGAGGAGCTGGGCATCGGCCGCCCGTCCACGTACGCGTCGATCATGGGCACGATCCAGGATCGCGGCTACGTCTTCAAGAAGGGCTCGGCGCTCGTCCCCACCTGGACGGCGTTCGCAGTCGTCAACGTGCTGGAGCGTCAGTTCGGCGAATACGTGGACTATGCGTTCACCGCCAAGATGGAGGACGACCTCGACCGCATCGCCACCGGCGACGAGGAGCGGGTTCCGTGGCTGCATCGCTTCTGGTTCGGTGACGAGGACGGCGGACGGGACGGGCTCGGCATCACGGTCGACGAGGCGCTCGAGAAGGTCGATGCCGCCGAGGTCAACACCTTCCCGCTGGGCGTGGACGAGAACGGCCAGATGGTGGTCGCCAAGCCCGGTCGCTACGGCCCGTACGTCAAGCGGGGCGAGGACGACACCGCGTCCATCCCGGAAGGCCTCCCGCCGGACGAACTGACGCTCGAGAAGGCGATCGAGCTGCTGGCCGCGCCGAAGGGCGACGTGCCGATCGGCGAGCACCCCGAATCGGGTCTGCCCGTCTACGTCAAGACCGGCCGTTTCGGTCCCTACGTCCAGCTCGGCGACTTCGAGACACTCGACGACGACGTCAAGCCGAAGATGGAGTCGCTGTTCAAGGACCAGAAGCCCGAGGACGTCACGTTCGAAGATGCGTTGAAGCTGCTGTCGCTGCCCCGCGAGGTCGGCATCGACGACGAGACCGGCCTCCCGGTCCTCGCTCGCAACGGTCGTTACGGCGCTTACGTCTCCAAGGGCGACGAGA
>JBBKVY010000176.1:0-22010 GCA_037968675.1 Acidimicrobiales bacterium
TCACCGCACTGGGCCGTGATCTGGTGACCAGCGTCTACGGCGACGACTACTCCGACGCGGCCAGGATCCTCCCGCCGCTCGTCGCAGCGTGCATCCCCTGGGCCATCACGTCGGTGTACCTGACCGAGGCTCGCGTGCTGCACCGCAACGTCGACACCGTCGCCATCACCGTCGCCCTGACGGCGGCGATCCTCGTCCCCGCGCTGCTCCTCGTGCCCGACGAGGGCATCGACGGCGCCAGCACGGCCTTCGTCGTCGGCAACGTGGTCGCGGCCGTCGTGGCCGCCCTGTGTCACATCTGGCACCGGAACCGGCGATCGGTCCCGGTGCCCGACGATCCGGCCCTCGCCGAGGGCCTCGTCCTCCACCCCTGACGCGGCGCCGAGGAGTCAGTCCTCGTTGCCCTCTTCGGCGCCTTCGTCGATCTGCTGCTCGAGCTCGTCGGCACCGTCGCGGGTCTTGTCCTCGATCTGGTCGAGCTCCTCGTCGGCCGTGTTGCCGTCGCCGTCTTCGTCCGAACACGCAGCGGCGCCGACCCCGGCACCGACGAACAGCAGCGCAGCGAACGCCGACCCCGAGGCACGGTGGATGGTGGTGAGGGTGGGCATGGGAAGGACCTCCTGTGGTGCGAACGCGTCGGTCGCGCCGCGCGTCGTCACCTACCCGGTCGTTGCGCGGTCAAGAACGACGGACGCGCACGGTCCGGACCTCGAACGGACGCAACTCGAACGCGAGCTGCGAGGACTCGACGCTCGCGGGCTCGTCGACCGGCCGCTCCAACAGGTCGCACACCACGGCCGTCGCAACGCGTACCCCGAACGTCATGGTCGCACGGGCCCGACCACCAAATGCCTCGTGGAAGCGCACCACGAGATCGCCTGATCCGTCGTCGGCAGCCTTCAACGCCGTCACGACGACACCCGGATGGTCGACGGCCACGATCGAACGACGCTGCTCGCCGGTCGCCAACCGCGGCGGGAGGTTGAGCGCCCACGACTCGGCGAGCACCGGCGCCAGGCTCGCCCCGTGGGGCAACAGCGAGTAGGTGAATCGGTGGGTGCCACGGTCGGCGTCGGGGTCGGGGTAGTTGGGCGCGCGCAGCAGCGTGAGCCGCATGGTCGACTCGAGACAGTCGTGGCCGTACTTGCCGTCGTTGAGGACGGCGACGCCGAAGTCGGGCTCGGCCAGGTCGGCCCAGAAGTGACCGCACACCTCGAACCGTGCGTCGTCCCACGAGGTGTTGCGATGGGTCGGACGGCGGACATGGCCGAACTGGATGTCGTAGCGAGCGTCATCGGCGCGGACGTCGAGTGGGAAGGCCGCCTTGAGCAGCTTCTCGTTCTCGTGCCAGTCGACCTCGGTCACGATGTCGAGCCGGGCGCTGCCCGCCCGCAACACGTAGGTCTGGTCGATCGCCGAGTCGCCGAACCGTCGCCAGACCCGGACGCTTCCCCGCAGGGGTCCGGTCTCGATGACGTCGATCGCCTCGACGGCGGTCAACAGGTCGGGTTCCTGCCGGAGCGTGTGGGCCTCGATGTCCCAGGCGTCGTAGGTGTTCGGGTGGTCGGGGAACAGCTGCAGGACGTTCGCCGGTCCGGCGAGGCATTCGCGATCGACCCGGCGATCGAACACCGACATGAGGTTGCCGTCGCCGCCGATCACGACGCGGACGAGCCCGTTGTCGAGCGTCGTGTCCATCAGCGTCTGGTGCACGGTCACCGGCGCGACGCCGGCGGGACGCCCGGCCATGACGCTGCCGATGCCGTGCGCCGGCGCGTCGACCCACACCGGGTCGTCGCCCAGCACGCCGACGAAGTCGAACGGCCCCGCATTCGCCGAGACCACGTCCCCGGCCACGCCACCGCCGAAGATCGCGGTGGATCGGGTCCGGGTTCCGACCACGATTCCCAGCGACTCTCCGATGTGGTCGTCGCACTCGGCGAGGAGCGCGGCGTGGGCCGCTTCGGTGTCGTCGTGGACCCAGGCGATGGACGAGCCGGGGATGATGTCGTGGAACTGGTGGAGGAGCAGCTCTTTCCACATGCGCTCGAGATCGGCGAGCGGCGGCGAGGCATCGAGCGCGGTCCACACCTCGAGCTCGCGCAACGCCAACTCGCCCCGGCGGTTGCCCCACTTGGTCTTGGCCTGCGAGGTGT
The DNA here is from genome assembly GCA_037968675.1 of Acidimicrobiales bacterium. Classification (GTDB taxonomy): domain Bacteria; phylum Actinomycetota; class Acidimicrobiia; order Acidimicrobiales; family Salinilacustritrichaceae; genus Salinilacustrithrix. The sequence goes on from JBBKVY010000176.1 coordinate 2,157, forward strand.
AGGTGCCGCGGTGCATCTCGAAGTACAGCTCGCCCCGCCAGACGGGCGCGTCGGCGTACTCGGCGGTCGCCTCGTCGAAGAACGTGGACGGCGCTTCGATGTCCACGGTCGGGAGCCCGTCGAGGTCGCGGACCCGCCGTGCCCGCTCGAGCATCTCGCGTGTCGGTCCACCGCCACCGTCGCCGTGTCCGAACAGGTACATCGAGCGAGCGGCCCGCCCCTTGTCGCGGAAGTTGCGGACGGCGAAGGCCAACTCGCCCGGCTTCACCTCACCGTTGTAGGTGTCGGCCGGCGGGAAGTGTGTGAAGACCCGTGAGCCGTCGATTCCCTCCCACTGGAAGCTGTGGTGGGGGAAGTCGTTGGTCTGGTTCCACGACAGCTTCTGGGTGAGGAAGTGGTCGCACCCGGCCTGGCGCATGAGCTGCGGGAGGCTGGCCGAGTAGCCGAACACATCGGGGATCCACACCTCTCGTGTGTCGATGCCGAACGTGTCGGCGAAGTACCGCTTGCCCCACACGAACTGGCGAGCCAGCGATTCTCCCGACGGCAGATTGGCATCGGCCTCGACCCACATCGACCCGACGGGCACGAACTGCCCGGTTGCGACCTTCTCGCGGATGCGTGCGAACAGATCCGGGTGGTCCTGTTCGATCCAGGCGTACTGCGCCGCCTGCGAGCACGCGAACTTGTACTCCGGGTACGTGTCCATGAGCGTCACCGCGGACGAGAACGTGCGGGCGCACTTCCGGCGGGTTTCGCGCAAGGGCCACAGCCACGCCGAGTCGATGTGCGCGTGGCCGACAGCCGAGATGTGGTGGGCGTGATCGGCGGCCGGGCGAGCGAGCAGCGGCCCCAGCGCCCGTCGAGCGGCGGCAGCGGTCGACGGGACGTCGTCGAGGTCGAGACCGTCCATCGCGGCGTCGATGCCTCGGAGGAGTTCGAACCGTCGGGGGTCGTCGGTCGCGAGCTCACGCATCAGGCCGACCAGCACCTGGAGATCGAGGGTGAGGTGCCAAACCTCGTCGTTACGGACGGCGAGCTCGGCAGCGTTGAGTCGGTAGAGCAGCGCGTCGCCTGCTGTGGCCGGGTCGCCGAGCGGCGTCGGCTGGTGCGAGACGGCGACGATCGGATTGGCGGCCGCCTCGACCAGCACGTCGACGGCGCCGTCCTCGTCGGCGATCAGGCCGACGGGAACCGCCTGGTGGTGCGGATGGATGCCCCGGATCGGTCCACCGCCCGCGGTGCGGAAGAGCAGCCCCTCGGACTGGAACCCGGCGCCGACACCGGTACTGAAGTCGATGCGAGCCTCGACCGTCCGACCCTCCCACGACTCCGGCACCTGTCCGCGGAGTCGGAACCAGGTCGTGCCCCACGGCTTGCCCCAGCGCCCACCGATCTCGAACGGGACGTAGTCGGCGCGGCGCGCGTCGGCCACCGGAACGGGCTCACCCGGCACATGCCATGCGGTCACCTCGAACGGCAGCCGCTCCCCGTACACCGCCGGCCGGATCCGCTCCCGGATCGCCCGTCGGATCCTCGCCTCGGCAAGCTCTCGATCGTCGTGCACGCGGAGACCATAGGGAACCGTCCCGGTCGGGAGTCGGGCCGCCCTCGACGGCCGTGGGTGATCGGCCGAGTGACCACGCGTCGTCCGGACGTGTGACGGGTGACCCCTTGCACGACCCAGTAGCGATAACTATCGTTATTATCACCGTTCCGACCGTAGACACCCGGGGGAAATCCTGATGAGCACCCGCACCGATGCCGAGATCCTCGGACGAGACGACGTCAACGACCTCGACGCCATCCTCGCCATGACCAACACCGACGTCGACGAGGTGATCCACACGGTCGAGGACAACGCCGACGCCCTGTTCACCTGGGACTACGAGCGCAGCCGCGTGCCGCTCATCAAGCTCTACGAGAAGGCCAAGACCTCGCAGTGGAACGGCGAGACCGATCTCGACTGGTCGATCGAGGTCGACCAGGAGAAGCTCGCCGTCGAGTCCGGCATGAGTCCGACGGTCGAGGGTTGGGAGGCGCTCGGCGCCGATTTCTCCGGCACCTCACTGGCCAAGTGGACCAACAAGGAATGGCTCGAGTTCGACATCCAGACCCAGAACTGGAGCCTGTCGCAGTTCATGCACGGCGAGCAGGGCGCACTCCTGTGTACCGCCAAGATCGTCGAGACCGTTCCGTGGATCGATGCCAAGTACTACGCGGCCACCCAGGTGATGGACGAGGCCCGACACGTCGAGGTGTTCGCCAAGTACCTCGACACCAAGCTCTCGGGGCACTACCCGATCAACACCCATCTCGAGGCGCTGCTCGACGACATCATCAACGACAGCCGCTGGGACATGACCTACCTCGGCATGCAGATCATGGTCGAGGGTCTCGCCCTCGCCGCCTTCGGCATGGCCCACCAGACGACGCAGGATCCCCTGCTCAAGCAGCTCCTCCGCTATGTCATGAGCGACGAGGCCCGCCACGTGGCCTTCGGCGTGCTCTCGCTGAAGGAGTTCTACGAGGGGCTCTCCGACAAGGAGATGCTCGATCGCCAGGAGTTCGCCTTCGAGGCAGCGGTGCGCATGCGCGACCGCTTCCTCCAGCAAGAGGTCTGGGAGCGCATGGGCGTCCCGGTCAAGGAAGCGATCACGATCTTCAAGCAGGACGATCCCGAGCTCAAGAACCAGGATCCGTTCCAGCAGCTCCTGTTCTCCAAAATCGTCCCCAACTGCAAGAAGCTCGGGCTGCTCGACGCCAACGACGGCTGGCTGCGCACGCGCTTCGACACCCTCGGGGTGACGCAGTTCGAGGACTGGGTCGACACAGGCGAGGAGTACGAGCTGCTCGACGAGGTCGCCAAGGACCGGTCCGAGCAGACCGCCTGAGCGGTCAGGACTGGCCGGCGGCCGTGGCCGCCACCGATGGGCCGAAGACCTCGTCGGTGGAGGTCGGCGGGACGTCGACCCCGAAGACCACCTGGAGCAACACCCGGCGTCGGTCGGTGAGGTCGATGACGTCGTCGCCGTCGGTGCGGGTGTCGACCGCTTCGATCTCCGCTTCTGCGGATTCGACGAGTTCGGCTGTTGCGGGGGGAGGTGTCATAGGTCGATTGCCCTATTGATCGGTCCGGCCCGGCGCCAGCTTGAGCGACAATCAAGAGAAGTTGCAGCAGGATCGGCGGTCTGCGCACCCCGCGAGATCCCGGGCTTCGCTGCCGCTGCCCGGTCAGGCACGATGGAGCGATATGGACCAACCCGACGAGCTCGAGACCCTGCGCCGCGAGATCGACGCCGTGGACGAACGGTTCGTCGAACTGTTGGCCGAGCGCTTCCGGATCACCCGTCGTGTCGGACGGATCAAGGCCGAACGAGGGCTGCCCCCGCAGGACGCGTTGCGCGAGTCGCAGATCGACGCCAAGATCCGTCGGCTCGCCAACGAGTTCGACCTCGACGAGGGCATGGTCTCCGACGTGCTGCGCGCCGTGATCGACCGGGTTGTTGCCGAACACCACGAGTTGCACTAGTCGCCGCGTCGGGTCGGCGTTCCCCAGCGAAATCGTCGCACCCAGTACCGGCGGTTGGTCAGACTGTCGGCATGGGCAATCGCACGACCGAAGAGCTGGACGCCGCACTCGACGACTTCCGGGCCGCACCGCCCGACGACGGCCGGCTCGACCTGGTGCTCCGCCGACCGGCCGCCGGCGAGCGTGAGGTGCTCGACGAGGCCCGGCTGACGTTCGAGGACGGCGTCGAGGGCGACTCCTGGAAGGTCCGTGGGAGCAAGCGCACGGTGGACGGATCGTCGCACCCCGACATGCAGCTCAACATCATGAATGCGCGACTCGGGCGGTTCATCGCCGGCGACCCCGATCGCATGGCACTCGCCGGCGACCAGCTCTACGTCGACTTCGACATCAGCGAGTCCAACGTTCCGCCCGGAACGCAACTCGCGATCGGCAGCGCCGTCATCGAGATCACCGACCAGCCGCACGCCGGCTGCCCCAAGTTCCGAGAGCGGTTCGGCGCGGAGGCACTTCGATTCGTGAACTCGCCGGTCGGCAAGGAGCTCCACCTCCGTGGGGTCAACGCGAAGGTCGTGGTCGAAGGCACCGTGCGCCCGGGGGATACCGTCACCAAGAAGTGACGACGCACGCCAAGGACTCAGACGCGTTCGCGCCGCACTCGCGCCGGGTGCCCAACCTCGCCGCACACATCGCCGGGGCCGCGCTCTTGTTCGTCGCCGCCGGCATCGCGCTGTCGGCCGCCGTCGAAGCGGGTGCCGGAGGCGACGAGGTGGCAGCGCTCCTCCTGGCCTCGGGGATCGTCGCCGCGGCCGGCGCGGTGCTCTGGCGCACCACGAGCCTTCCCCCCAAGACGTCGGCGAGCGGCACGTTCGTGGCCGTCGGCGCGACGTGGATCATCGCGGCCATCGGTGGCGCCGTGCCGTTCGTCCTCACCGGGTCGTTCCCGACCGTCGACGGCTCGCTGTTCGAATCGATCTCGGGCTTCACCGGCACCGGGTCGACGGTGCTCGACCCGATCGAGGACGCGCCACGGGGTGTCCTGTTCTGGCGGAGCATGACCCAGTGGTACGGCGGCACCGGCATGGTGGTCCTCGCCGTGGCCATCCTCCCGTTCCTCGGGATCGGTGGCATGGACCTGCTCCGGGCCGAGGCGCCCGGACCCAGCGCCGACCGGCTGGCGCCACGCGTGTCGGAGACGGCCAAGCGACTGTGGTTCGTCTACGGCGGGTTCACCATCATCTCGATCGTGGTCCTCTTCGCCGTGGGGATGTCGCCGTTCGACGCCGTCACCCACGCGTTCACCGTGGTCTCGACCGGCGGACTCTCGCCGTACAACAACTCGATCGCCGCGTTCGACTCGGTGCTGATCGAGGTCGTCCTCATCGTCCTGATGCTCTACGGCGCAACCAATTTCACGCTGCACTACCGGTTCTTGACCGGCGATCGCGGCGCCTACCGACACTCGTCGATGTTCCGGTACTACCTACGGGTCTTCGTGATCTTCACCGCGGCGGTCACGCTGCTCCACTGGCGCCAGGAGGAGGTCCCGATCGGCACCGCGCTGCGCGACGGCGCGTTCAACGTCGCCACACTGCTCACGTCGACGGGCTTCGGCACGGTCGACTACATCCAGTGGGCCGGCGCATCGCAACTGCTCCTCGTCGCCTTGATGATCTCCGGCGGGATGGCCGGCTCGACCGCCGGTGGTCTCAAGCTGATCCGCGTGCGCGTGCTGTTCCGGTTCGCCCGACGGGAGATCGCTCGCGTCCGCCATCCACGTGCTGTGCTGCCGGTGCGCCTCGGCGACGACGCCATCCCGGACCGGACCGTGGACCGCGTCGTCGGCTATGCGCTGCTCTATGTGTTCATCATCCTGCTGGGCACGCTCGCCCTCGCAACGATGGGCAGCGGACTCCCCGAGTCGATGGGCGGCGCCATCTCGGTCATGGGCAACATCGGCCCCGGACTGGGCGACGCCGGTCCGGCATCGAACTTCCTCGTCTACAGCCGGCCGGCCCGCGGTCTCCTGATGGTGATGATGCTCGCCGGCCGGCTCGAGATCTTCCCCATCCTCGTCATCCTCGCTCGCCTGTCCGGACGCGGTCGGGCCATGCGGGTCCAGGCCACGAATGCCGCCCGCCGCAGTTCGGATTCGTGGCGGCCCCGCCTCCGTCGGACAGGATGACGCCATGCCCATCTATGCCCTCGGTGACCTCGAGCCCACCATCGCCGGCGATGCCTACGTCAGCCCCGACGCCGTGGTCATCGGCGAGGTCTTCATCGGCGCCGAGTCGTCGATCTGGCCCGGCGTGATCGTCCGAGGGGACTCCGGACCGATCAAGGTCGGCGACCGTACGTCGATCCAGGACGGCTCGGTCATCCACACCACCCACCACGCTCCCACCACCGTCGGTGACGACTGCGTGATCGGCCACATGGTCCATCTCGAGGGCTGCACGATCGAGGACGGGGCCCTCGTCGGCTCGGGCAGTGTCGTGCTCCACCACGCCGTCGTCCGCTCCGGTGGACTCGTCGGTGCCAACGCCGTGTGCCCGGACGGCTTCGAAGTCCCCGCCGGCGCCATGGCTCTCGGTGTTCCCGCCAAGCTCCGCCTCGACGCGGTCGACCCCATGATGATCAAGGTCTCGGCCGCCCACTACGTCGAGAACGGCAAGCGCTATGCGCAAGACCTGCGCCGCCTCGACTGAGGGTTCGGTCGTCGGCCCTGGGCAGGCCAGATCTCACCCCGTTCCGAACGCGCCGATCGGCGCGTTCGGTGCGCTTTGTGTACCCGAACGCGCCATCGGCGCGTTCGGTTCGGTCAGGTGAGGATGGGATCCCCTTGGGGCGACGACCGATCAGTTGTCGCCGGCGGTGTTGATCTTGCCCATGGCGTTCTTGCACGCCTCGCACACCGGGTAGTTCTCCGGGTCGCGCGTCGGGACCCACTTCTTCCCGCACAGCGCCTCGATCGCCTCGCCGGTGATGTAGGCCCGGGTCACGTCTTCCTTCCGACAGATGTGGGCGAACTTGTCGTGATCGCCGTCGCCCGTGGTCGGGTCGATCGTCGTGTCTGGCGTGATCGTCGGCGTGGGCGACACCTGCGGATCGGAGGCGGTGACCAGCTGCATCTCACCCAAACTACCGGCCTCGACCAGGCGCGACGATGTGACATGCGCGCGATGCGACTGGTGCTGGCGTCGGTGATCCTGCTCCCGGCATGTACCAGCAGCGACGACAACCGCGAGAACGTGGGCGGGTCCGGGGTCCCGGCGTGGGAGTCGGGCGAGCGCGACGACCACTTCGGCCCGTTCCCCCGCTCGACCAGGTCGATCACGGCTCCCGGCGTCGAGACCGCCGACGGCTGGTTCACCGTCATCGTTCCTGGCCCCGACCCGGTCGCCTCGTTCGACGGGCTGATCGCCGACGCCGAAGCGGCAGGGTTCGAGACTGCGGCTGCCGAGGACGACACGTGCTGGCAGGTCTGGAGTCGGGAGGAGGTGCCGCTCGGCAACGACGAGGAGTTCGGCGGAACCGCGTCGTTCGACGATGAACTCCCACAGTTCGCGAGGATCACCGGGATCGGCTGCGCCGCGCTCGGCGCACGGTCCGACGAGAGGATCCTCATCACGCTGGACGTGAGCTCGGTCGACAGCGAGAAGGTCCCGACACGGCCAGTGCTGGCGATCACGTCGACGGATCGCGAACCGGGCGAAGTCGAGGTCGACACCAGCGGTGTGCCGACGTTGCCGACCGTCAACCGCGTTCCCGTCACTCCGATCGAGCGTCGCCCCGCCCAGCTCGATTGGGCCGGCACGCTCGAACCCGCATACGCCGCACTCGTGACGATCCTCCCCGACCAGGACGAGTTCACCGCCTGCCTCGCCCTGCTCCTCCGCTCCGATGAGGATCCGCTGACCGCAGCGAACCGCACCATCGACGGGTCCGGCCGAGCAGCCATCCTCGAGGCCCCGGAAGCGGCACCGGTCGACGTCGGTACCGGCGACGCCGCGTGGTTCTCGAAGAACATCCCGGCCGGTGGCGGCAACTTCGTCGTGACGGCCGGCGCGACGGAGACCGGCAGCGACGTGCTCGTCTGCGAGGTCAGCGGGGGCTGAAGCCGATCCCGAAGGATCGGACGGCGCGGGCGAAGATGTTGGCCTCGACGTCGATCTCGTCGACGACGTGCAGCTCGGTCCAGTCGCGGGTGAGCTTGCCGAGGAGGATCTCGAGCTCACGCCGGGCGAAGTTGGCCCCGATGCAGAAGTGCGTGCCGTGACCGAACGCGAGGTGGTGGTTGGGCTCGCGCCGGATGTCGAAGGTGAACGGATCGTCGAACACGGCCTCATCGCGGTTGGCCGAGGGATAGACGAGCGCCAACCGGTCGCCGGCGGCAATGTCCTTGCCCCCGAGCGACGTGTCGACCGCGGCCTTGCGAAACATGTTGTTCAGCGGCGTCACCCAGCGGATGACCTCGTCGACCGCACCGGGGATCAGCGACGGGTCGTCGTGCATCGCCTCCCACTGATCCGGGTGGTCGCAGAAGGTCCGGAGCCCGTGAGCGATCGCGGTGCGTGTGGTCTCCGCGCCGCCGGCCACGAACAGTCCGACCTCGTGGAAGATCTGGTCGACGGGGAGCGGTTCACCGTCGATCGACGCGTGCGACCACTGTGAGATGAGACCCGGGCCGACCGGGCAGCCTCGTTCCTCGGGCACGGCCGCCAGGATCATGGTCAAGAGCTCGGTCGTGACCTCGACCATCCCGGCCATCGCCTGCGGGTCGAACATCATCGAGTCGATCCGCATGAGTCGCTCGGACCAGCCCTTGACCTGACGCCAGTCCTCCTCGGGGAGCCCGAGCAGGTTGCAGGTGAAACGCGCCGGCAACTGGCCGGCCATGGCGTCGACGACCTCGCACTCTCCGTCGGCGGTGACCGCATCGACCAACCCGAAGATCATCTCCTCGAAGTCGGCCGATTGTTCCCGGACTGCTCGCGGCGTGAACCCACGATTGACCAGCCGCCGCTGCGCCAGGTGCTGCGGGTCGTCGCTGGCGATCATGTTCGACTCGACCTCGGCCTCGTTGACCCGGTAGGCGCCCTTCGACGAGAAGACGTCATCGTTGCGTTCGACGAACAACACGTCGGCGTGGCGGGTCACCGCCAAGAAGCCACTGGCCTCGGCGCGGTACACGGGGTCGTTGGCGCGGCACCACGTCCAGGCGTCGTGCTGACGGTCGCGCCAGAACGTCGGGTCGAGCATGTCCATCGCAGGGGCGTCGGTCGTCGTCACGTCGACATCCTGCCTGCTCTCCGGCTACGCAGCCGCCCCTGCGAGGGCATCGAGCAGGTCAGCGACGACGCGGTGGAGGGTCGGGACGAGATCGAACCCGTCGTACGGGGCGGCCAGCGGCCCGCCCACCCAGAGATCGACGAACCCGTGGACGACGCTCCAGGTGGTCGCCAGCAGGTCGAGCAGTTCCCGATCAGTCGCCCAGCCGTCGTCCTGGGCTCGGGAGATGATGGCGGCGAGGGTGAAGAAGCCACGTTCTCGGGCGGCCCACAGCTCGGGTGTGTCGACGTCGACGAGTTCGAGTCGGCTCATGAGATGGAAGGCAGCCGGGTTCGACAGCGCGAAGACGGCGTAGGACTCAGCGGCACCGAGCATGGCGGTGCGCGGATCGGCGGTCGCCGCCGCCTCGACACCATCTGCCACCTGGTTCCACGCACGGGTGATGTAGGCGGTGAGCAGGCCTGGCTTGTCCCGGTAGTAGTGGGCGGCCGCCGTGTGGCTGAGCCCCGCCTGTGCACCCACTCGGCGGAGTGTGACCCCCGACGGGCCGTGTTCGGCCACGACGTCGTCGACGGCGTCGAGGAGCCGCTGTGCGGTGTCGGTCATGCCGGCCGGGGTTGCCGGTGTGGCTCCCGTTCCGGTGCCGTCTCCCCCGCGCGGTGCAGGCCCGACCACTGCGACAGCGCCATGGCACCGACCAGCACACCGTCGGCGAGCACGAGGCCACGACCCAGGCCACGCTCGACCAGTCCGGCCGCCACGAGGCCGAGCAGCAGAAGCGGGTAGGGGCCGATCACCAACAAATTGCGTCTGGTCCAGCGGTCGGCGTCGCTCCGGGCGCTGCACCACGCGAGGGCCGCGCCGTGCCCGATGAGGCCGACACCGAAGGCCCGGAGCCAGGGGACGATGTCGACGCCGAGCCAATCGCCGACGGTGGCGTGAGCAAGGGCGAGGAGCAGGCCAGTCGCGCAGGAGACGGTCGCGTTCACGCGGAGCGCCCGTCGTGTTGCCGGGGCTCGTGTGGAGTCAATGTGAGCATCATACGTTGAATTCTTTACAAAGTAAAAGTGTTGGTCAGCGGCGCCCCGTTCCCCGACCACGGGGACTCAGACGAGCTGCTCCATGAGGATCAGGACGGCCATGCCGATCACCAGCGTCGCCGCGATGTTGCGGGTCCTCCACGACACGAAGGCGGCGATCGCTCCTGCCAACAGCTGCGGCTGCCAGAGGTCGAGCGAACCTTCCGGACGCACCAGCTGCGGGACGACGAGCGCGGCGAGCACTGCCGGCGGGATCTGCCGGAGCACACGTTCGACGATCGGGGGCAGGTCGACGAGGCGGTCGGCGAACGCCAGGAAGCTCGCCCGGAGCAGGTAGGTGCCGGCGCCGGCGAAGATGATGGTGAGCCAGACGTCGCTCATGCGCCGACCTCGGATTCGTCATCGGGCGGCGGCGTCTGCACCGACTCGGTGATCGTGCCGGCGACGATGCCGAGAACACCTCCGATGACGATCGACAGCCGCGCCGCACCGAGCTCGGATGCCGCCACTGCCGCGATGCCGCCGACGAACGCGGCCATGACGGCAGGCCGGCGGTCGAGCACGGGCACGAGCAGGACGAGGAACACGAGGGGGATGGCGAACTCGAGCGGGATGTCGTCGGGCACGCTGCTGCCGACGAGTGCGCCCACGGCTGTGGACGTGAGCCACACCGAGCCGAGCAGGAACCCCACCGAGAAGTAGAAGGGCAGGCGAGCGCGTGGATCGTCCTTCCCGGTCCACCGGACGATCGACAGGGCGTAGGCCTGGTCGACGAGGAAGTAGGCGACGGCCAGGCGCTTCCGCAACGGCTCCTTGGCGAGCGGCGGGGCGAGCGATGCCGAGTAGAGGAGCATCCGGAGGTTGATGGTCAGCGCGGTGACGACGGCGATGACGACGGTCCCCCCGTCGCCCAACACGTCGACGACGGCCAACTGGCTCGCACCCGCGAACACCAGCAACGACAGCCCGAGTGCATCGGCGATGCCGAAGCCGGCGGCCACCGGCGCCGCTCCCGCCACGAGTCCGAACGGGATGATGCCGATGAGCATGGGGGCGGCCGCGGCGATGCCCTCGCGCATCGCGGTCCGTCGGATCGCCTGTGCCTCGGAGGACGATGCAGCCATCAGGGCAGTCTGGCGTCTGCGACCGCCCGACCCGACCAGGTTCGAGGCCCCTCGGTCAGCGATCGCTCGTCAACCGCTGGCGACGACGATTCCAACGCCGTCGGAGCTCGGTCGACTCGATGCCCACTGCCTCGGACACGATGGGGTCGAGCGAAGACGAGGTCGCGCCACTGATCAGCGACGTGTAGCGGGCTCGGCGACCCTCGGCGACTGCCTCCCGGCCGACGAGGCGCCAGACCACGTAGATCGTGAAGACGGCAAGAGCGAGCCCCAGCATCTGGAACAGCGCTTCCGGCCCGGACACCCCGATGAGGATGGCTGCCACGACCGGGCCGATGGCCGCCCCGATGCCGTTGGCGGTGAGCAGGCGCGCGCCGGCGGCGATCATCTGCTCGGGGTCGATGTAGTCGGCGAGATGGGCCAGGGACAGTCCGTAGAGCGAGAAGCCGCCCGCCCCGACGAGCGCTGCGGCCACGAGAGCACCGGCGAAGTTGTCCGCGGTGGTGGCGGCCGTGCCCACCACCGACCCGGCCACGATCAGCACCGCGGACACGCCCATCACGATCCGACGATCGGTCCGGTCGGACCAGTTGCCGAGCGGGATCTGGCCGATCACCGCGCCGCCCAGCACGGCCACGACGAACTGGGAGGCGCCGCTGACGCCGAACCCGGCTCGGGTCGCGTAGACCGCGCCGAAGCCGATGACCGAGCCGGTCGTCAGGCCGGACAGGACCGACCCGATGACGCCGAGCGGTGCCGCCGAGTACACCGAGGCCCACGTCACCGGCGACGCCCGTTCGGGGACGGGTCCACCGTGCGGCGCCAGCGCGATGGGCACGGCCGCCATCGACAGCAGCACCGAGCCGATCACGAACAGCACGATGCCAGCGGTGTCACTGACGTTGAGCAGGAACGTCCCCGCGGCGAGTCCCAGGGTGACCACAGTGTTGTAGACCGCGAGGAGGGTGGCGCGGGTCGTTGGCGTCGCTGCGTCGTAGAGCCACGACTCGCTCACCACGAACAGTCCCGCGACGCAGATCCCGGTCACCAGGCGCAGCGTCAGCCACGGCACCGGCGAGATCCACACGCCGTGGACGATGACTGCGGCGGAGGCAGTCGACGTCAGCGCGGCGAACACCCGGATGTGTCCGACGCTGCGGATGAGCGTCGGCGTCCACAACGACCCGAGCACATAGCCCACGTAATAGATGCCCAGCACCAGACCCGTCGTCGTGGCACTGAACGCTGCCTGTTCGGCACGCACGCCGAGCAGCGAGCCCTGCAGGCCCGAGCCCACCATGAGCAACAGCACGGAGAGGAGAAGGGGCCACGCGGTCAGGACCACCCGAGCCAGACCCGGGGGCGCCACCGGCGGATCGTGGGGGGCGATCGCCATGGCCATGACCCTGGAGCAGGCGTCGATGCGGTGACAACTCGGATGCGGGATGGCCCCCCGATGTACGTGCACACTGTCCGGGTGAAACGCGAACAGACAGCGATCGTGACCGGCGCGAACTCCGGCATCGGACTGGAGACGGCTCGAGCGATCGCTCGGGCGGGCTACCGGACCTTGTTGTTGTGCCGCAACGCCGAGCGGGCGGCGGCGGCGAAAGCCGAGATCGACGGCTCGGTCCGCGACGCCCGCACGGAGATCGTGCTCGCCGACCTGGGCAGCCAGGCCGAAGTACGTCGAGCGGTCGCCGAGCTCGACGATCAGATCGACCACCTCGACCTCCTCGTCAACAACGCCGCCATCAGCATCCGTTCCCGTACCGAGACCGACGAGGGCATCGACTCGATGCTGGCGGTCAACCACCTCGGCCCGTTCCTGTTGACCAACCTCCTGCTCCCGAAACTCGAGGCCGCCCCCTCGGCGCGCATCGTCACCGTGGCCAGCGACGCCCACAAGTTCGGACGACTCGACTTCGACGACCTCCAGGCGACCCGGGGCTACGGGCTGCTCGGCATGGCCCGGTACGGCGAGACGAAGCTCATGAACATCCTGTTCACCCGCGAGCTCGCCCTCCGGCTCGACGGCACGGGGATCACCGCCAACTGTCTCCATCCCGGCGCCGTGCGGACCAACCTCGGCGACCCGCCGGCCATCGTCCGGGCCGTGGTCGGACTGTTCTTCGTCTCGCCGGAGAAGGGGGCCAGCACCTCACTTGCCGCTGCCCTCGACCCCGCGTTCGCCGACGTGAGCGGCAGCTATTTCGTCAAGGGGCAGCCGGCCGACGGGCGTCTGTCGAAGCGAGCCACCGACGACGACGCCGCAGCCGAGCTCTGGCGACGCTCAGCCGAACTGGTCGGCCTCGACTGATTCGCCCGGCCATCAACACGCAGCGGCGGCGGCGACTCGCACCGTCCACCGTCGCTTCGGCACCAGGACGGCCCAGCCGCGGTTGATCGCGAGCCCGAGCCACGTCGTCGGCCCGGACACGCCGACGACTGATCGTGTCCGCACCAGGCGGACGATCTGGGGCACCGGCTGCGACAGCGCGAGGCACGCGGCCAGCGCGGTCAGGAGCGCCTCGGGCATCGCTCCAGTCTCGCAGCCATGGACCGCAACAGCGGGATCGATTCGAGACCGAAGTCGTGGTCGTGGCGTCGGGCCATGCGCGATCAGAGCAGGGTGACCGGCGCGGCAACCGCGACGACAGCGAGCGTCAGCCACGACGCCCGCTGGGCCAGCGGGGCGGTGGCGTGCAGCCGTCGGAAGAAGGACCGGAGCTGTTCGGGACTGTCGATCGACCGGGCGGGCAGGATCGACAGGCCACGGGTGAGGCCGAACACGCCCATGATCGCGATCGAGCCCAGGGGATGACCGACCAGCACGGCGGCGCCGAGTGCGGCGTAGACCCCGGCGCTGGTGATGTAGGTCAGCACCCCGGCACCCAATTGGAAGCCGAAGCCCACGCCGTACACCCACCCGCGGTAGCGGCTGAGCCAGTTCTCGTCGACCTGGCGATGGAGGCACGGCAGTGCGATCCCCCGCCACTCGGCCACGGCAGCGGCGAGCACCACCACCGACACGACGATGACGGCGGCGGTCGTGGAGATGAGCGGGTCGACTGCGAGTCCGATCACCGCAGCGATCGTGCCCGTGGTCAGGCCGCCGAGCACCGACCCCACGACGAAGAGGGTGGCGGTGACGACGAATCGGTTGTCCTTGGCCCGCTCACCGAGCGGATGGATGCTCGACAGCATCGACTCGCCTCACGGCGACCACGTGGACCGGATGGCGCCGACCACCGCCGACACGAGACCGGCGACGAGGACGGGCAGGATCACCGGACCGATCGTAGTGACGGCGGGCCAGCGCCCTCACCGTCACACGAGGTCGCGAGATGCTTCCTCCGCCGCGACCCAGGCGGGGTCGGCTTCGAGCGTCGCGTTGGCCGACACGCGTGCAGTCTGCGGCGACCGCAGCCGTGCGGCCATCAGATCGGCGAGCTCGACCGTGTCCCAGTCGATGAACCCGCTGTCGGCGCGGCTGAGCTGGAGCTGGGTCACGATCGGGGGTTCGGGCTCGGGGGCGTCGGCCTGCGGTGGCTCCTGGCACAGGTCCATGGTGTTGACGCCCGACCAGGTGTCGAAGATGAACGGCGTGCATGCCGCCATCCCCGGCGCGCACGAGTCGATGTAGCGCGCCGCGTCCCACCCCTCGCCGTCGGGGTCGATGGGCTCGACGTAGATGGCGATGTGATCGCCCGTGTCCGACAGGTCGAACCCGGATGACAGGTCGTACAGACCGACGCGGGTGACCTGCTGCCCGAGTGGTTCGAAGAACGGGTCGAACAGGTCCTTGAGCGCATCCTCGTCGTTGGCGGGCAGGTCGGTCGGCGTCGATGTCTCGGTGCTCGACGGGACCTGCGATGCCCGGTCGGCGTCGTCGTCGCCACAAGCGGTCACGAGTCCGGCGCTGACGACGGCGCCCGTCCCGATGGTCAGGAACTGTCGTCTCGTCCACGCCATGGCCCGGGACGATAGCCAGCCGTCGGTGTGCCACCGAGTCGACCCCGGACAGTAGGTTGCCCCGTCGATCGTCCAATGGCGGCGACGACCACACGGAACGAAGGAAACTTCATGCGAAAGATCTTCGGCGCGCTGCTCGCGTCAGCACTGGTGTTCGGCGGCACGGCAGCGGCCGGCGCAACCGTGGGCGGCGAGATCGCCCCTCCGACGCCGACGCTGACGCTGTCCCCCACGAGCGGGCCGGCCGACTCGACGTTCACGGTCTCCGGATCCGACTGCGGCGGTATTCGGAGGCTCCGCGAGGCGAGCCTTGGGATCCCCGCGCCGGAGTTCGGCGGGACGAGCGTCGAGGTCACGGCGCCGGACACGGTGGAGATGACGGCAACCGCCATGCCCGATGACGCCGGTGACTGGTCGGTGGAACTCACCGTTCCGTCAGACGCCACGGGCGACGACGAGATCACGGTCGACGCCACCTGCACCGAGTCGTTCGTCGTCGCCGACTCCGGCTTCAAGGGCTTCCGCGCACCCGGCGGTCTCGGATTCTCCTTCAACTACACGACGGCCACCTTCACGGTGATCGCGGGCCCGACCACCACCGAGGCCACGGGGACGTCCACGACCACGACGTCGACGCCCTCCACCGAGCCCGACGGTGCGGTAGCCGATTCCGCTGCTGCGCAGCCGGTCACGGCCACGCCGACGTTCACCGGCTGACCCGTCCGGCGCCGTCGTATCGGGAATCGTCGGCGGCGACGCGACATCGTGCTCGGAGCCGTTCGTTGGCGGTGCTCATCCGTTGGGAGCCCTCAGGAACCTCCGCTACGCTGTCGCACTCCAGCGCTCGTAGCTCAATTGGATAGAGCATCTGATTACGGATCAGAAGGTTGGGGGTTCGAGTCCCTCCGAGCGCGCTGAAAACCCCAGGTCATCGGGTATAGGACCTAACTCAGTCGAACGTGCGTACCAGACCCTGATGGAAGGACATTCCAATGCTGCGCTCGTTGTCACCCGTCTGAATAGGATGCAGAAGGCAGAGTGATGAGCGTGAGCACGCGGGGCCAGGTCTGGTCCCGTCCCGCCCACAGCAACGACAGGAGCCGATGCTGATGCCAAGCCGATTGCTGGTCGTGTTCGCTGCGTTCGCGTTGTTGGTGGCGGCCTGTGGCGACGACGGTGGTGACTCCGGTTCGGCAGTGTCGGCATCCGAAGGAGGGTCGGATTCATCGGGCTCGTCGTCGGGCGGTGGCGATGCGCGGGTGAAGGAGGCTCAGGAGTTGCTGACCTCGATCGGCTGTGATCCGGGTGGAACCGACGGGGTCGCGGGGCCGTCGACGACCCGAGCGATCGAACAGTTTCAGGCCACGCTGGCACTTCCGGTGTCCGGCGAGCTCGATGACGCGACGCTGGACGCGCTTCGCACGGCGGAGCAAGAAGGTGGGACCGTCTGCAATGACGATGGCGGTGACGAGAACACCAGCGGCGGCGAGAGTCTCACTGATCCGGCGTCGACGTTCAGCGCTGCCGAGCTCGAGCTGTACCGAGACCTGGTGGCGCGGGCCTTCAGTGGTGAAGGGCTCAACTGCGAGGGCGTGTTGAGCACGAGCGAGGTGGGCGGCGACGTGCAGTTCACCGGAACGGCAGAGGGGCTCCTGGAGGGTTCGGTCACCTGGAGTGACGGGCGCGGCGTGACCGTGCAATTCTCGTTCGACACGACCGACGACACCACGACGTTCTTCGCCGACGTGTGTGGCGGGTAGCGACCGACCTCCTCTGACCTTCCGAGCCCAAAGCTAGGGTCGGCATCCACGTCTGGCCCTCCCGGTCGGGCACGAAGGGGAGGCAGAAGCCTTGAGCGACGAAACCGGTGGCGGCACGGGATCCGGATCCGAAGACCCGACCGAGACAGCTTCTTCGGGTGGACCGCCGCAGGAGCCGGGCGCGGCCGACCCGACCCAGGCGATGCCGGTGACGTCTTCGGCGACCCCGCCAGGCGAACCGCCGTCTCCTGACGATCCTGCGGTCTGGTACAAGAACCCTGCGGTCGTCATCCCGTCGGCAATCGCCGTCGTGCTTTTGATCGTCCTGGGATTCGTGCTGCTCGGCGACGATGACGACGACGCGAACGTCGATGTCGCCGACACCTCCACGACGGTCGCGCCTGACGAGTCGTCGACGACCGCGTCTTCAGAGACGACAGCCTCCTCCGAGCCGGCGCAGTCGTCCAGCGCCAGTACGACCTCCGACACGGGTGGCACGGGTGGGGCCCAGGAAGACCTGAACGAAGCGGTGATGAAGTTCAATGACTTCATCGCAGCGTCCCCCGGTGAGCCGCCCACCTACAACATGGACTATCGCACCGGCATCGGCACCCACGAATGCCTCATCGTCAGCGGGAGCGACGTGCAACGTGTGGCTTTCGAGGACGACTGCGAGCTCGACGAGGCGTCGTCGAACTGCGCTCAGTGCGCACCGCGATCGATCACCGACCTGTTCGACACGATTCAGCGTTTCATCGACAACGGCGTGCCGTTCACGGTCAGCTATGACCGTCAGGACGGGTATCCGACATTCATCGAGGCGCTCGACGCTCCACCCGACGATGCCGACCGTGGGTTCCAGATCACCATGGGAACCGTCGGCCAGGGGACCGGCGACTGATTCCACGGCCGAGCGAGCGGCGAGCTGCGAAGCTCTTGAAGTGGGTACCCCTGCGCTCCCCCCGGTACATCAGGCAACGAGACCCTGGTATTTCCGCGCACGTGACCGGTGGCGCGATGTCGAGTGGCCCGTGGTCACCGGCGTTCTCGCCTTCACCCTGATCATCGGCTACGTCGGAATCGACAAATACCTGGCCGCGATTGGCGCATCGAACGGCTTCGTCGACGTCATCTACGTCGACGTCCAACTCTTCGCGCTCCAGATCCCCGGAGCGGTTGCCCAGCCCGGCTACCCCTGGCAGATGGACGTGGCGCGAGTGCTCGCGCCCATCGTCACGAGCTACACCGCCATCCGTGCGGTGATGATCGTGTTCAGCGACCGGATCGACACCATCGCTGCCCGGTTCTCACGACAGCACGTGATCGTCGCCGGGCTCAGCGACATGGGCGTGACGATCGCCATAAAGCTCCGTGCAGCTGGCTTTTCGGTGGTCGCCGTCGATCCCGATCCCGATCCCGAACTGCGCGCTCGTGTCCGCGACGAACGGATCAAGCTCATCGACGGCGACGCCCGCCAACCCGCAGTGCTACGCCGAGCCCGCGCGGCGCGTGCCCGCACCGTTGTGGCCTGCGCCGATGATGACGGGGTGAACGCGGCGATCGCCGTCGTGGCTCGCTCGTTCGCCGAAGAACGCCAGCAGCCGCTCACCTGCCTCGCCCACGTCACGTCGCCCGAGTTGTGCAATCTGCTCCGCGCTCGCGAGATGTCGATCGGCCGGGAGCACCTCTTCTACCGGCTCGACTTCTTCAACACCGACGAGACCGCGGCGCGAGTGATGCTGCTCGAACACCTTCCCAGCGTGGCGGCAGGAGCCGAGGACATGGTGGTCGTCGGCGCATCGGGCGCCGCTGAGCACGTGATCATCGCCGCGGCACGGCAGCGATCGCGCGAGGTCGCTCCGCTCGAGGTGCGATGGGTCGCGCCTGGTGCGTGCGAGCTCGTCTTGTCCCTTCAGGCCAGGCATCCCGTGGTCGCCGGTTCGACCGAACTGACCCCGATCGAGCTCGACATCGACGCGGCCGAGTTCGCGGAGGCCGAATTCGTGATGAGCCACTCCGGACCCGTCGATGCGGTGTTCATCTGCGTCGACGACGATGGACACGCCCTATCGGCCGCCCTCACACTCCACCGCCGTCTTGCCGACGCTCCGACCCCCGTCGTCGTGCAGACCACGAACGAGTCGGGCCTCGCGTCGCTGCTGCGCGCTGACCGCGCCGGCTTCGAGACGGTGCACGCGTTCGCGACCTACGACCGCACATGTGACCCCGAGGTGCTTCTCGCAGGAACTCTCGAGACCATGGCTCGGGCGATGCACGAGGCATACGCGGCCAAGGAGGCCGCCCTCGGCCGAACCACGTCCGACAACCCCTCGATGGCGCGCTGGGACGAGTTGCCCGAGGCGATGCGCGAATCGAACCGAGACCAAGCGGCCCACGTTGGTGTCAAGCTCGAGGCCGCCGGTTGCACCCTCGAGCGCCTCGTCCCGGGCGGCGAGATGTTTCAGTTCGATGGTGAGGAGTTCGAGCGCCTCGCAGAGCTGGAGCATGAGCGATGGGTCCGCGATCACGAGCGGAACGGCTGGACGCTGGGCCCCGCCAAGGACCCCAACGGCAAGGTCACGCCGTACCTCGTGCCGTACGACGAACTCAGCGAGGAGATCAAGGACTACGACCGCGACACCATCGAGCGGTTGCCGGCATTCCTGGCCAGCCTGGGCTACCAGATCAAGCGCGTCGCACCGAGCCCAATCGCGAGGTGACCTTCGCGCCGCAGCCGTTGCCAGTCGGCCGAGGCGACGTGGCCCATGCCCACCGCGGTGCTACTCGCCGAGTCCCACGCAGACGTCGGCCCCGAACTCGACCGAGTTGTTGCTGGTGTCGTAGCTGAACGGGACCGTCGCGTTGCCCTCCCAGATCGCGAACCCCTCGACGAAGCCCTCCGCGGTTCCGGAGAACTCGATCGTGGTCTCGCCGTAGACCTGGCTCGCACCCCCGGCACCCGGGCAGTCGGCCGCCGCCGAGCCGTACTGCCCACGCACGGCTTCGAGGATTCCGTCGGGCTCGGCGTCGGTGAACGTGGACTCAGGGTCCGTGAGGCACTCCTCACCGTCGAAGCAGTCACTCCCGTTGCCGCCGTCGGGCGTCGGCTCCTCCGGGTCCTGCTGGCCGGC
>JBBKVY010000177.1:0-4159 GCA_037968675.1 Acidimicrobiales bacterium
CTCTTCACCTGCGCTACTGGTGGAACGGCGCAGAACTGCACACCAACAGGCTGGGCCGGCGCCGTCGATGGCACTGCAGCCGACCAGACGGCCGAGGGGCTCACCTTCACGTGCTCTGCGAACAGCAAGACTGCCGTCATCGCCCTCTCGACCGGGTCGGCGTTCAACATCACCGCCTTCCAGTTCGAGCGGGACACGCCGACTGCCAACACCTGCCTTCCCGCCGGCGGCGGAAGCATCACGCCCACCAAGAGCGCAACGGCGGATGCCGGGTCGGCGGGCGGAGGCAGCAACTCGAAGTTGCTCCGGGTCTACGTCGTCATCACCCGGGCGTAGGACGCGGCGCCGGTTCGGCCCACGCATCCTGATGACGTGGTGAGTCCCGCATCATGCGGGGGCGCTGTCGCGTTGTCGGCGCCAGACCGCTGCGCTTGTCAGGGAAGGTACGTCGGGCCCTTGGTGGCGTAGTCCTCGTTCCCGCCACCGCCGGACACCGACAGCAGGAACACGAAGCAAGTGGCGCCGGGCAGTATCTGAGCCGTGAAGATCTGCGGGCCCTGCGCCGGGGTTGCGAGCCATCTCGGCGCAAGGGGGCCCTGGTCGACGACCGGCGTGTTCACGCACGTGCCGGCCACGTTGTTGGCCGAACACGTCGACTGGAGGATGGTGACGAACCGGCCGGTGATGTTCGTGCCGGTCGACAGGGTCACCGTGGCGCTGATCGTGTTGGTGAGCGACGTGCGGGTGAACGTCACGCTGCCGCGAGGGGCGTTGGCGATCGATCCGTTCCCGCAGAGCGCGGTCAGCGACGGCTGGGCGTTGTTGCCGTTCGTCCACTTGTTCAGGGTCGTTGTCGCCATCGTGACGGTGCCCGATCCGCCGGCCGCCGCCGGGGTGACGAAACTGTCGATCGTCGGTACGGCCCAGAACGCGCCGCCGGCGACGATTGCCTTCTTCAGGAGGTCTCGTCGGGTGTTGGTCTGTCTCTCTTGACTGGCTTCGGACATGGGAGAAACGGTAGTGGTGCGCACCGCGCGTTCTGGGGACCCACACCCGACAGGTCTCAGCAGTCGCGGTAGGCCGCCAGCGTCGTGTCGATGACCGTCCGCTGATCGAAGTGATCGGCGGCACGGGTGACGGCGGCGCCACCCAGGGCATGCCGCCGCTCGTCGTCGGACGCAAGGGTCCCGATCGCCTCGGCCAGCGCTGCCGGGTCGCGGGCCGGCACGAGGAGCCCCGTCACGTCGTGGTCGACGACCTCGCGGCATCCGCGGATGTCGGTGGCGATGACCGGGAGCCCGCTGGCGGCGGCTTCCATCGCCGAACGCGGAAATCCCTCTCGGTGCGAAGCGAGGACGTAGAGGTCCATCGCCCCGTAGAGCCGCTCGACGTCGTCACGCATGCCCAGGAACCGCACCCCGGCCCGCTCGGCGGCGTCGACGTCGGCCTGTGTGAGCGGATCGCCCTTGTCGTCGTCGAAGGGGCCGATCACCATCATCTGCAACCGTTCGACCTCGGGCAGGACCGCGGCCGCGGCCTCGAACAGCTCGGCATAGCCCTTCTCCCACACCAGTCGCCCGACTGCGCCGCACACGACGTCGTCCTCGCCGAAGCCCAGCTCGGTCCGGATCGCTCGTCGATCCTCGGGCGTCGGCGGCTCGAAGCGTTCGAGGTCGATGCCGTTGCCCAGGTGTCGCAGCTTTCGTCCCGGGACCCGGAGCCGGCGAAGCGTCTCGACGTCTTCGCCGCTCTGCACCAGCTCGACGTCGCTGCACGTGGCCGCCAGCCGCTCGAGCGCGTAGACGGGGAGGCGCCGTACGGCCCGATCTTCGGGCTGCGCGTACAGCCCGTGCTGGGTGTTGACGATGAGTGGCACCCGGGCGGCCTTGGCAGCCAGGCGCCCGTAGATGCCGGGCTTCGGATTGTGGGTGTGGACGATGTCCGGACGAAGGCGGCGGAACAGCCGGTGGAGCTCGGCCAGCGCGGCGAGATCGTCGCGTAGGGAGAACGCACGGGTGGCATGGGCGAGCACGTGGTGGGTGTGTCCGGCCGCGCGGACGGCGTCGGCGTGTCCTCCCTCGCCGGCGGCTGTGTGCACCTCGTAGCCGGCGTCGGCGAAGGCTCGGAGTTGGGGGCCGATGAGCAGGTCGAGGCTGATGTCGGTGGTCGCGACGTGCAGCAATCGGGGGCGGGTCACGATTCGATCCCCGCCAGCTCGGCCAGCGCAGCGTCGACCAGGTGTCGGTCGGCCTGGAGCTCGTCGCCGATGGCGGCCGCGTCGAGACCCTCATTGCGCAGGAGCCACACCGCCGCAGCGGTCTGGTTGAGCAGGTGACTCTTCCCGTCGACGACGACCACGGCTTCGGTGCCGGCGTAGACATCGAAGCGATCGCCGTCCTGCTCGACCAGGGTCGGCACGGGGTCGACCGGTGGGTTGCCGGCGAGTTGGGTGACCCAATCGGCCGCGGTCGCCAGGTCGGCCGTGCCGATGGCCACGCATCGTGCCCGCGCAAGGGTCCGGATCAGGGTGTCGAGGTCGGTAGCGGGGTCTGGCGTCGGGGCGACCCCGGCCTCGAGAATCTTGGCCAGCGCGGCGGCGGGGGAGAGGGGAACGAGGGTGTCCTGGTTGCGGTCGACCAGGGCGATCACGGTGGGGCGAGCCGGTGGTGCCAACGTCGCACCCAGGTGCGCCGCCGTGGCCAGGACCTTGCCGCCACAGCCGCAGGGTTCGCCTGCCGCCGCCGGGATCGGGATGCCGAGGAGCTCGAAGCTCGTCTCGGCCAGACCGAGCGGCCGGTGGTACGCCCGGACTTCGAGCGATGCGGGGTCGATCACACTGATGTCCTCGGCCACCAGCGCGGCACCGTCGAGCAGGAGCCGGGCCGAGAGGGTCGACTTGCCGTGCGTCGACGGCCCGGCGAGCAGCACCGTGCCGTCGCCGACGCGGAGTGTGGTGGCGTGGACCGACCCGCCGCCGTCGGTCTCGGCGATGGCCTGACCAAGGCGCGTGATGAGGATCTGGAGGAGCACTCGCGCCCGGCCCCCGGCGATGAGGTCGCCGTCAAAGAACAGCTCGCCGTCGTCCTTGGCGGAGTCCGGGAACACGAATCGGTAGGCCGCCTCCGGCGTGCACGGCGCCCCGAGTGCGCCGAACACGTCGCTGATGTCGACCGGCGGCGTGCCGTCGATCTCGATCGAGAACTGGTGGTCGAGGGCACGGAATGTGCCGAGGGTGGTCGTCATGGGCGAGGAGGAACCTACCGGTGTCGTCTGGGGGCGTCGTAGTGGCCACTACTGTGCGCCCGGTGACCGAACAGAGGACCGTCGTCGTCGGGCAGGGATACGTCGGACTCCCGGTGGCCATGGCTGCGGTGCGGGCAGGCTACGACGTGACCGGTATCGAGCTGGACGAGGCTCGCGCCAAGGCGCTCGCCGCCGGCGATTCCTACATCGAGGACGTCACGTCGGAGTCGCTGGCCGGCGCGTTGGCCACCGGGCGGTATCGCGCGTCGATGTCGTACGACGATGCTGCTGGTTTCGACGTTGCCGTCATCAGCGTGCCGACCCCGTTGCGTGATGGCGCTCCCGACCTCAGCTACATCGAGTCGGCGGCCGAGTCGCTGGCGCCGCACGTCACGGTCGGTTCGACGGTGATCCTCGAGTCGACCACCTATCCGGGTACGACCGAGGAACTGGTCGGTCCCATCCTGGAGGCCGGCTCCGGTCTCGCGGCCGGTGCCGACTTCCACCTCGGCTACAGCCCCGAGCGGATCGATCCGGGCAACGACACCTACACGCTCGAGAACACGCCGAAGGTCGTCTCCGGCATCGACGAGAGGTCCCTGGCCCGGGTCGACGAGTTCTTCTCCGCCCTGGTCGACCAGACCGTGCCCGTGTCCGGCTGCAAGGAGGCCGAGCTCACCAAGTTGCTGGAGAACACGTTCCGCCACGTCAACATCGCCCTCGTCAACGAGCTGGCGATGTTCGCCGCTGACCTGGGTGTCGACGTCTGGGCATCGATCGACGCCGCGTCGACCAAACCGTTCGGCTACATGCGGTTCACCCCCGGACCCGGTGTCGGTGGCCACTGCCTCCCGATCGATCCGTCGTTCCTGTCGTGGCGGGTCAAGCGCTCGCTCGGCGTCGATTTCCGGTTCGT
>JBBKVY010000178.1:0-22502 GCA_037968675.1 Acidimicrobiales bacterium
CACGCCACGTGTGACCCGACCACTCGAGACCGCGCCACGTGTGACCACGCCACGTGTGACCCGACCACTCGAGACCGCGCCACGTGTGACCACGCCACGTGTGACCCGACCACTCGAGACCGCGCCAGGTATGACCGCGCCACGTGTGACCCGACCATTCCAAGCCACGCCAGGTATGACCGCGCCACGTGTGACCCGACCACTCCAGACCGGCCCAGGCGGCGCCGGCGGGGGCGAGATCGGTGGCAGTGGTGGCACGGAAGAGACCGGAGGCGAGGCAGGCCAGAGCGACGTCGAGGTCGATCACACCGGCGCCAGCGGCGGGGTCGTCGATGCGGATCGCAGAGGTGCAGAGGATCTGCTTGACCTCGTCGGGCGTGAGAGTCGCGTCGGCCTGCAGGACCAGCGCGGCGGCGCCGGCAGCAGCGGCCGCGGCCTGCGAACTCCCGGAGCCCTTGACGAAGCCGGGAGCAACGATGGAAGTCTCGGGTGCGTCCTCCGCGTCGGAACCGGGGGCGATGGGCCCGACGATCGACTTGCCGGGAGCAGCGACGTCCGGGCGGGCGTCGGCGTTGCCACGGCTCGAGAAGTCAGACACGGCCCACCCGTCGTCGCCGTACTCAGCGGCGGCGACGGTGATGACGTCGGCGATGTGGGTCGGCGTCGAGAGCGGAGCATCGTCGCCCGAGTTGCCGGCGGAGGTGACCACGACGACACCAGCTCGCCACGCACGGGAAACGGCGGCCGCGAGCGGATCGTGCGCACCGCCGGGAAGTTGATCGGCGCCGAAGGCCAGGAGGAGGACGCCGATCGACAGCTGGTGGCGGTGAGCGACGGTCCAGTCGACAGCGGCGATGACCGCCTCGACGTCGGTCGCGCCTTCGGCACCGGCGACCTTGACGCTGACCACGTGGGAACCGGGCGCGACGCCGACGTGCGTACCGGCGGCGATGCCGGCGAGGTGCGTGCCGTGACCGCTGCGGTCGAGCGCCTCCTCGGTGGTGTCGACGTCAGCGGTGAAGTCGGGGCCGGTCACCAGCCGATCACCGAACTCGTCCGGCGCGGTGACGCCCGAGTCGATCACCGCGATGCCCACGCCCTGGCCGGTGAGGCCCTGACGGTGAAGGGACGTGCCGAGAGCTGGCTGCACGTCGGTGGCTCCGGTTTCGGGATTCGTGGTCATCGTCGTCCTTGTTCCGAGGGGAAGGGCTGCGTGTCGTGGTGGGATGCTTCGAGGGCGCGACCGCCGAGAACCGGCGGCCCCGAAGGGTTCTATGAACCAGTTGTCCCCACGTGGGGTGCAGGGTTCAACACGCAAAATCGTCTACGTAGTGACACCAGCACGTTGTGCGTCAACACGGGAAAAGGCACGCAGATGGGCAGTATCACCGGAAACGGTCGGGAGCCCGGGGGTTCTGACCAACCCGTCCGCCGGAGCCGCGGGCGGCGCCCTGCGCGCTCCCCGCGACCGTCGTTGCACGCTCCGGGAGTTCCCACACGTAGCGGGTTGACATGCACACGTATAGGAGCGGAAGGACCACGTTGTCCATAGTCCGTTTGAATCATCTAGGTTGGTTGAAAACGCGACGACGGCCGCCCTGGGGACGGCCGTCGTCTCGTTCGATCGCTCGGCCGCAGTCGAGCGCCGAGAGTCGTTGCTACTTGGCGTCGAGCGCCTCGATCAGCGCCGGCAGGACCTTGTGGACGTCGCCCACGATGCCGAGGTCGGCAACCGAGAAGATCGGCGCCTCGGGGTCCTTGTTGATGGCGATGATGTTCTTCGAACCCTTCATGCCCACGAGGTGCTGGGTGGCACCGGAGATGCCGCAGGCGATGTACACGTCGGGCTTGACGACCTTGCCAGTCTGCCCGACCTGCTTGGCGTAGGGGACCCAGCCGGCGTCGACGATGGCGCGGGTGGCGCCGGTTGCGGCACCGAGCTTCTTGCCGAGGGTCTCGATGTACTCCTCGAACTTCTCGGGGTCGCCGAGGCCACGGCCGCCGGAGACGACGATCGGGGCGGAGTCGAGCTGGGGACCCTCACGCTCTTCGACGTGGGTCGAGAGCACGGTCGCGGCCGGGACGTCGCCGGGCACGTCGATCGCGTTGACCGAAGCCGCACTGCCGCCGGACTCGCTGGCGTCGTACGACTTGGGGCGCACGAGCACGAGCTGGGTGCCACCGGTCGTGAACTTGGTCTTGACGACCTTCTCGCCGCCGAAGACCTGGACCTCGGTGACGACGGTGTCGCCGTCGAGGTCGATGGCCGTGCAGTTCGAGATGACCGGCTTGCCGAGCTTCACCGACGCGACGGCGAACGCGTCGCGGGCGTCGTAGGTGGTGCCGCCGATGATGGCGTCGACACCGTCGGCCGCCGCAGCGAGGGCAGCACCGGCGGGGGCGCCGCCGAGCTTGTCGCCGAGGTCGCCAGTTGCGTTGACCGCGGTGGCGCCGAACGCGCCCACGGCCTCGGCCACGTCGGCACCCTCACCGGCGTAGAACGCCTCGACGGTGTCGGCGAGGTCACGCGCCTTGGTGAGCAGTTCCTTGCTGAGCGGGATGAGAGCGCCGCTCTCGTCGGTCTCCACGAAGACCCATACCTTGGAAAGAGCCATTGTTCGTTCCGTTTCCTTCTCTGGTTCCTGGAGGGGGTCTCAGATGACCTTGAGCTCTTCGAGCTTGGCCACGATGTTCTTGAAGCCTTCGCCTTCGTCCTCGATGATCTCGCCGGCCTCACGGGCGGGTGCGTCCTCGACGGCGACGATCTCCTGGCCGGCGCCCGACCAACCGACGGTGGCGGTGTCGATGCCGAGGTCACCGACTGCGACCTCGTCGACGGGCTTGGACTTGGCGGCCATGATTCCCTTGAACGAGGGGTAGCGGGGTTCGACCACGCCGGCGGTCACCGAGACCACGGCGGGCGTCGAGGCCTCGATCTCCTGGTAGCCGGTCTCGGTCTGGCGCTTCACCGAGATCTTGCCGTCGGCGATGTGCACCTCCTTGGCGAAAGAGACCATCGGATGCCCGAGCTCTGCGGCGAGCATCTGCGGGACGGTGCCCGTGTAGCCGTCGGACGACTCGACACCGGAGATGATCAGGTCGTACTCACCGGCCCTGCCCATGGCCGCAGCGAGCGTGCGGGCCGTGTCGAGGGCACCGGCACCGGCCAGCTCGGGGTCGGTGACCAGGACGGCCTTGGCGGCGCCCATGGCGAGCGCGGTGCGGAGCCCGGACACCTCACCGTTCGGGGCCATGGAGACGAGGGTGACCTCGCCGCCGCCGGCGGTGTCCACCAGCTGGAGGGCCATCTCGACTCCATAGGAGTCGGACTCGTCCAGGATGAGCTTGCCGGCACGGTTGAGGGTGAAGTCAGCATCCAGGCTGCCTGGATCGGCAGGGTCCGGGATCTGCTTCACGCAGACGACGACGTTGAGGGACATGCGGGCGATTGTGTCAGCAGGATCACGGCGACGTCCAAACAAGCGGGACATGCCAAGATCCTCGAACCGTGCGCATCCTGCTCATCGTCAACACCTTCGCCTCGTCGGTGACCGCCCGCTCGATGGTGGTCATCAACAAGGCGTTCTCCGCCGATCACAATGTGGAGTTGGTCGAGACCAGCCGTCGCGGCCACGCCACCCGACTCGCGCTCGGCGCTGCGAACAAGGGATATGACGCCGTCGTGGTGATGGGCGGCGACGGGACGCTCAACGAAGCCGCCAACGGCCTCATCGGCACCGACACCGCGCTGGCGACCATCCCCGGCGGGTCGACCAACGTGTTCGCCCGGCAGATCGGTCTGCCCAACGATCCGGTCGAAGCCACCGGCGTCCTCCTCGACTCCTTGGCGGCGGAGTCGATTCGTCCCATCGGCCTCGGGTCGGTCGACGGACGCTGCTTCTTGTTCCACACCGGGCTCGGTTTCGACGCCGCCGTCGTCGAACAGGTCGAGCGACGAGCATCGCTCAAGCGATACGCCGGGCACCCGTTGTTCGTCTACGCCGGCTTCGCGACCTGGCTCCGCCACTACGACCACAGCCGGCCACGCATGGCAGTGCGGTTGAGTGACGGCCAGGTGATCGACGACGCGTACATGGCGATCGTCCTGAACACGAGCCCCTACACCTATCTCGGGAATCGAGGCCTGGACCTGACCCCGGAGGCCACGCTCGACAACGGACTGTCGGTCGTCGTCATACGGACGATGGACTTCGCCAAGACCTTGGCGCTGGTGGGCTCGGGCATTGGCTCCGGACGACACCTCCGGTCGTCGAAGCACGCGGTGGTCGCACACGACCTGCGTCGGATCGACGTGACGGGCCACGGCGATCTGCCCTACCAGGTGGACGGCGACTTCCTGGGCTACACCAGCGAACTCTGCTTCGAGCACCGACCCGCGGCGCTGCGCCTCGTGATGCCGGTCTGATCAGCGCAGGGCTTCGAACGCAACGCCGGGGACGTTGGTCACGATGCCATCGACACCGAGGTCGGCCAGCTGACGGATCGAGTCGGGTTCGTCGACGGTCCAGGTGTTGACGGCGAGCCCGGCCGCATGGGCCGCGTCGACCAGATCGGTGTCGACGAACATGTGGTGCGGATGGACGGCGTCGTGGCCGCGCCCGCTCGCCAGTCGAATGCAGTCGATGGCGGTCGGCTCGACGACGGTCAGGAATCCGGTGGCGATGCCCGGGGCGAGCGCCTTGACCCGGTCGATCGTCGCCAGGTGGAAGCTCGACACGACGACCTCATCGCGGTCCTCTCGCTCACGCAAGAGGGCCACGACGGCATCGGCGAGGGAACAGGTGTCGTCGAAATCGGACTCCCCCGGGATGTTCTTGATCTCCACGTTCACGACCATCCCCATGCAGGTGTCGAGCGCTTCCGCCAACGTCGGGATCGACCGTGGCAGGTCCGCATACGCGGTGGCGCCGATGACGCGCCCGTCGGCCACGTCGGCATCGTGATGGACCACGAGCGCATCGTCCGACGACCGACGAACGTCGAGTTCCACCCCGTCGGCTCCCTGCGTGCGAGCGAGCGCGTAGGCCTCGAGCGTGTTCTCGGGCGCGTCGGCGGAGGCCCCCCGATGTCCGTAGATCAGTGGTTTCTGCATCGAATTTCGAGCCTCCGAAAAAACCCTTGCGCGCCTACTGGAGCGCGGCTACGGTGGTCAAGTCCGGCGAGACGCCCCCGTCCGCTGAGGCATGTGAACGCCATCACAATCAGTGGCGCTCCCCCCACCTCACCACCCGCCCTGGAGGCCCCGTGACTCTGACATCGACGTCGCGCACGATCCCGCTCACCCTCGAACGAGACGAGTGGCGCAAGCTGTCCGAATGTCGCGACACCGATCCGAATCTGTTCTTCCCGGTGGGGACCACCGGTCCCGCGCTCGAGCAGATCGCCAATGCCAAGACCGTGTGTCAGACGTGCGAGGTACAGGGCTTGTGCCTCGAGTACGCCATCTCGACCAACCAGGACAGCGGCGTCTGGGGCGGTACCTCCGAGGAGGAGCGTCGCCAGATGCGCCGGGCACGCCAGCGTCGCATCAAGGAACAGCGCTCCGCCTGACCCGCAGCGCCTGACGGCAGGCAGTTCGCGAGCACGACCTCCCTCCGACGGGAGGTCGTTTCGCGTCCAGGAGCCGGTCACCACGCCGTGGCCGACGCGGTGACCCGGATGATGGTGCCGACACGTGGCGGCGAACCGCCAGCACGCTCCATCCGGATCTCGCCGCCCAACTCGGTCTCGACCAGGGTCCGCACGATCGAGAGGCCGAGGCCGGTCGTCGAGGCGATGTCGAAGTCGCTGGGCAGTCCAACGCCGTCGTCCTGCACCACGACGACAAGTCCTTCGTCGGTCCGCTCGAGGCTGACGTCGACCTTGCCCGGCTCCTCACCGAGATCGACACCTCGCGGAAAGGCATGGTCGACCGCGTTCTGGAGCAGCTCGTTCAGGACGACGGACAACGAGGTCGCGGGTGCTGCGGGAACGGATCCGGCTTCACCCGTCACGCTGACGCGAAACGGTCGGGTCGGGTCGATCAGACCTTCTTCCACCATGCGCGAGAGCTCGCGCGCGACCTCGACGAACGGCACGTCGTCACCGGCTTCGCGAGACAGCGTCTCGTGCACCAGCGCGATCGACCGGATGCGGCGGGCAGACTCCTCGATCGCCGCCTTGCCCTCGTCCGAGCCGAGCCGGCGCCCCTGGAGCCGAAGCAGCGAGGAGATCGTCTGCAGGTTGTTCTTCACCCGGTGGTGGATCTCGCGGATGGTCGCATCCTTCGAGAGCAGCAACCGGTCACGGCGACGGAGCTCCGAGATGTCTCGGACCAGGACGACCGCGCCCGAGATCTGCCCCCGATCGGTGATCGGCAGGCAGCGGAAGACGACGGTGATCTCGTTGGCCCGCTCCACCTCCTCGACCGTGGGTTGGTGGAGCTGGAACGCCGTCGTGATCGGGGACTCGTCGAGCCCCAGTTCCCCGAAGCGCAACCCCTCGGTGTTGGCGTGCACCCCCACCCGGTGGAGCGCCGAGACGGCGTTGGGCGAGGTGTACTCGACCCGGCCCGAGGAATCGAGCAGCAGGACGCCGTCGCCGACCCGGGGAGCCTCGGCCGAGTCGTCCTTCTCGTCGTAGGGGAAGTCGCCGGCCGCGATCATGCGGGCGAAGCGGTTGAAGATGTCGAGGTAGGTGCGCTCGAGCTCGCCGTGCTGGCGTCCGATCGAGGGGGCCGACTCTCGGGTCACCACACCGACGACCTCGCCGTTGCAGCGAATCGGCACGCACAGCACCCGGACCCGTTCTCGGACGACGGCCAGGTGGATCTCGCCCTCGATGATCTCGCCGTTGCGGAACGAGCGCGCGACGAGCGGACGTTCTGCGTCCTCGAGCCGGGTCCCGACCCAGTCGCCGCGGTAGACGGTCTGACCCGTCGTCGGCCGCACCTGTGCGAGGACCACGAACTCCTGTCCGTCGAGATCGCCGACGGGGGCGAACAGGAGGAGATCGGAGAAGCAGAAGTCGGCGAGCAGCCCCCAGGACGCCGCCAGCCGCTGGAGGTGCTCGATCTCCGTCGCGCCGAGTGGCGTCAGCGAACGGGTCAGCTCGACGAACGACGGCATGGGCGAACCCTAGGACTCAGGTGACCGGGAAGACGGCGGCCGTTCCACCGCGACGCGGGTCACCTGCCGCGTCGAGTCCGGGCCGGATCGCGTGGACCCCGCCGAAGTAGAGGTCGAGATCGTTCCACTCGATCACCCGCCGATGGCGGGCGAGCTCGGCCACGGCGCGCCGATCGTGTCCGGGTTCAGCCTGGACCACGGCCCCGTCCCAGTGGACGCGGGGTCCGGCAACGGCACAGGCGAGGACCGGCTCGTGGTCGATCGAACGCGCGATCACCTGCACCAGCGCGGTGCGGATCCGCTTGCTCCCACCCGACCCAAGGGCCAGCACCACGTCGTCGCCCTCCAACACGATCGTCGGGCTCATCATCGACGGCACGCGAGTTCCCGGCGCTGCGCCGGCGAGACCGTCGGGGAAGAGGTCGTCCTCCCCGAGCATGTTGTTGCCGAGGACACCGAACCCGGGCACCGTGCAGCCGGCGCCGCTCCCGTTCGAGGAGGTCATGGTGGCGACGTTGCCGTCGGCGTCGGCGACGCTGATGTGTGTCGTCCCCTGGGTCGCCGCCGCCGATCGCAGCCGATCCGCCGCCTCCTGGGCCTGGATGATCCGCCAGAGGCCGTCGGGGTCGTCCCAGCCGGCGAGTGGCGGACCAGCGGCCAGTGCGCCGAGCTGCGCGAGCACGAGCCGTCCACCGATCGCCGGGGCCGAGTTCGTGAGGACGCGACGTCCACGGTGGTCAGCGCCGAGCGGCGGGCGTTCCGCGACTCGGTACGTGTCGAGATCGGTGTGCGAGACCGCGCCTCCGCCGGCGGCGCAGCCGTCGGCGAGCGCCGATCGGAATGCTCGAACGCTGCCGTCGGGTCGTGACCGAGCGAACGGAGGAAGTCGGCGACGTCGGGTTGGCGCAATCGATCGCCCGCTGGTAGGGGCGAGCCGGCGGGCACGAAACGGCGGGCCGTGGCGGGATCCGTCCGGTTCGTCGGCGCCAGGATGCGGAACAGGTAGGCCTGCTGCTCGTTGACCACGACGCCGTCACGGGCGGCGTCGGCGGCCGGGGCGAGGACATCGTCCACCGGGAGTCGTCCGAAGCGATCGTGGACGTGGAGCCACCCGTCGAGGCATCCGGGCGTCGCCATGGATGCCCAGCCGACCTGGAACCGTTGCGAGGTCGACGAGAACTCGACGTCCACATCGATCATCGAAGCGGGCAGCGCCGGAACGGAACCCTCGGGCAACCCTCGTCCTGGCACGTCGACGAAGAAGTCGATCAGCTCGGCGGTTCGACCGGCGGGCCGGACGAGACAGAATCCGCCACCGGCGACCGACGCCAACATCGGCTCGGCGACGGACGACGCGAATGCGGCACCCACCACCGCGTCGAACGCGTTGCCACCGGCCTCGAGGATCGTCCGGGCTGCGGCGGTGGTGGTCGGATGCCCGCTGGCGACCGTGGCCACCCGAGCCGACGTCATCAGTTCCAGATCTGCTCGCCCAGCCGCAGGAGGCCGGCGAGGTCGAAGATGTCGGAGTCGAAGTAGGGCACGGTCGCGATGACGTCGGGTCGAGCGGCCAGTTCCTTGCGTTGCTCCGACTCTCGGGTGGCGACCACGCGGAAGTTGAGGAAGTTGTTGGCGATCTCCTCGATCACACGAGCGACGTCGTCGTGGTCGCCGATGTCGGGGAGCGCGTCGGCGAAGGCGGCCGGATCGGCCGCCATCGTCTTCGCTGCCTTGGCAGCCTTGGTGTCGAGCAGATACTTCGGGAGCACCTTGTTGAGCACCACGGCGCCCAGATGGAACGACTCGGTCTCGAGCGCGTCGATGAAGAACTCCGCCTCGCGTACGGGCGCCGACTCGAGCGTCGACACGACCACGAACGTGGTCCGCTTGTCCTCGAGTGTGCGCTGCACCGACCGTGCCCGCTGGACGAATCCGTCGTACATGGTCTGGAACAGCATGAAGAACTCGGCGATGTCCTGGAGGAACGCTGACCCGAGGATGGTGTCAGCGACCTTGTAGAACGGCTTGGTCGCGACGTTCACCAGGCGAGACCGGTACGGAACGGTGAGCCACCGCAGCAGGCGCGACGAGAAGAAGTCCGCCATTCGTTCCGGTGCCTCGAGGAAGTCGATGGCGTTGCGCGTCGGCGGGGTGTCGACGATCACCAGGTCGTAGCGACCGGATGCGTGGATCTCGTAGAGCCGCTCCATCGCGATGTAGTCGTGGCTCTGGACGAAGCGGCCGGTGATGTTGGTGTACAGCGGGTTGGCGAGGATCGCGTCTCGGGTGGTCGCATCCGGCGCGTGGCGGCGCACCAGGTCGTCCCAGGACTGCTTGGTGTCGAGCATCGCCGCCCACAGTTCACCCTGCGGCTCGACCCCGGCGGCCGTGAACGCCTTCGGCGGCACCTGTGTCTCGACGTTGCCGAACGATTCGAGGCCGAGCGCATTGGCGAGCCGGCGCGCCGGGTCGACCGTGACGACGAGGACCTTGCCTCCCAGGTGCGTCGCGGCCATGGCGCCGAGTGCTGCGGCGGTGGTCGTCTTTCCCACACCGCCCGAACCGCAGCAGATGACGATCTCCTTCGCGGCGAGCAGTTGTTCGAGGGTTCCCGACTGCTGCGGCTTCTCGGCCCGTCGCGCCATCAGAAGCCCAACTCTTCGCCGAGGTAGCCGGCGATCATCTTCGTCGCCCGGACCCCGTGCGTCCGCTGGAACAGGTACGGCACGTAGAGCATGGCGAGATCGTCCGGGAGTTCCTCTCGCAGTCTGGTGAGGTGACCTGCTCGGGAGCGTCGGAGCGTGACGGCCAGGTCGGCGGCGTCGAGGACGGGACGGGTGGGCCCGCCGGCGATCTCGGACATCTGGTCGACGACGTCGTCGTGGCTCAGCTGGTCGAACAGCGCTTCCTCGGCTCGGTTGAAGAGCTCGGGCAGGACACGGTTGACAACCACGGCGGCCAGATCGACGACCGTCTCGTCCCGCAGTCGAGCGGCGAGCTCGATCGTCTCCTGCACGGGCATCTCCTCGGGGGCGGCGACGATCACGACCCCGGTCTGGGCCGGGTCGCCGAGGATGTCCATCATCCAGCCCGTCTGATCTCGTACCAGGCCCACCTGCACGAGTTCCTTGATCGCGTCCGGCGCTGCCAGTTGGCCGACGATGTGGCCACTGGCCGATGCGTCGACGACCACGAGGTCGTAGTTGCGTTCGCGGACCTCGAATGCGAGCTTGCCGACGGTGAGGATCTCCTTCACCCCGGGTGCCGCGTTGGCGACGAAGTCGAACGTGCGCGCCAGGGGCCCGATGCGGGCGACCAGGGGCACCTTGAGCTGGAGGCGCAGATACTCCTTGAGCGACTCCTCGGTGTCCATCGACATCGCGAAGACGTTCTTCGAGACCTCGGTCGGGGCGAACGAGGTCGTCGCGGCCTCGAAGAAGTCGGCGAGATTGCCCTTGGCATCGACCTCGCAGACGAGCGTTCGCTTGCCCCGATCGGCCGCCAGCGCCGCGATGGCGGCGGCGACGGTCGACTTCCCCACGCCCCCCTTGCCGGTGACGAAGAGGAGCTTGCGATCGAGGAGGGGGATCAACTCAGGTGGCGAAGCCGATGCGGCGCTCGGCGTCGGGACTGCCGATCTCGACGTATGCGAGCTTGTCGGTCGGGATCCCCAGGCGCCGACCCTTCTTGTCGGTCAGCCACAGGACTGCCGTCTTGCCACCCATCGCCGCGTCGACGTCGGCCTGCACGGCATCGGTGTCGGCGTCGTCACCGAGGTCGATGTCGAGTTCCTTGCCGGTGTAGGTCACACCGATGCGCACGTCCACGTTCTGTCACACCTCTTGTCGGCAGCGGGGGTTGTCAACCTATCCGTCGTCCGACGTGCTGGCCCGGTCGGTGACCGACGCCCACCAGCGCGGCCTGGCCTCGGCTTCGGCCCGTCGGACCCATCCGGTCCACATGCCGGTGACCGCGCCCGGCGTGATGATCGCCTTGATGATGTGCGCGGGAATGAGGAACCACAGGCCGAAGGAGACCCAGTCATGGACGAACGTGGCACCCGACCGCCATTCGAGTGGGAACGGGCCGAACCACTTCATGATCGAGCCGGTCATCGCCATCACCGCCAGCGCCGAGGACATGAGGACCGCGTTCAGCTTCTGGCCCCCGTTGAACTTGCCGGTCTCCGAGCCCGGTCGTGTCTTCCTCCGGAGGAATCGGACGTCATCGTCGTGCCACAGCGAGAACCGCTGCACGTCCCGCTGGAGTCCGGCGCGCCACGGTCCCGACATGACCACCAGGAACGGGACGACGGCGGCGAACCCCGCGATCACGTGGAGGTTCTTGACGAGTTCTCGACGGCCCACCGCGACGGCGAGCGGCTCGACATAGAGCACTGCCCCGGTCGCGACCGCGATGAGCACGGCCGTGGCGCTGACCCAGTGCAGGACGCGCTCCGGTCGGTCGAAGCGAACGACGTGTTGGCCCTCGACCGTGTCGTTCTCCCCGCGGGCATGACGCCGCGGTGGCTGGTCGAGCGACCGTTGCCGGTCGGACCAGCGCGTGGTCGTGGTCACGTCGGCTCGTCGGTCCGTCCGTTGGACTCGCCGACCCAGGCGTCGGTGTCGTACCCGCGGACCTCCCAGAACCCCGGCGGTTCGGCCGAGTCCGTGACCTCGAAGCCCGCCAGCCACTTCAGTGACTTGTAGCCGTACATCGGCGCGACGAAGAGTCGGACCGGGCCGCCGTGTTCCCGGCGCACGTCGGCGCCGAGCATCTGGGTGGCGACGATCACATCGTCCCGACGCGCCTGTTCCATGGTCAGCGTTGTCGTGTAGATGCCGTCGTAGCTGAAGAACCGCAGATGCGACGCCCCGGCGGCGACACTCGCTTCGTCGAGCAGGTCGGCGACCTTGACGCCCGCCCATTCCACATCGGGGACCCGCCACCCGGTGACGCACTGGAAGTCGTGGGTGATCCCCACCATGGGCCGGTCGAGCAGATCGTCGTAGGTGAGCTCCAGCGGCGTGTCGACCATGCCGGTGACACCGAGGCGGTACTCGGACGGTTGGACGTCAGGGTTGAAGCCGGCGACGCTGTAGAAACGGAACTTCGACGTCGTCGGGAGCAGGTTCGTGAGGCCGGTGCCATCGGCGTCGGCGAGGGGCTGAAACGCCGATTCGATGGCAGTCTGTACCGGCGAGCCGACCACGACGCCGGCCGCGCCGAGACCGAGGACGCCGAGAAAGGTTCGCCTCCCCAGGGGCCGGTACGCTCGTTGGTCCACGACACGAGCGTACGGTGCCGCCTCGAGGCGCTCGCCGCGGGCCCAAGTGATTCACCGAACGGTAAGACCGTCGACTCGTCGTGCGACCTACAGGATCTTGAGTTCGGGATGATGACGCCGCGTCGGCGCCAGGTCCTCGACGATGGCACGGGCGATCTCGTCGAATGCCTGCGCGGCAGCGGACTCCGGCTCCTCGGAGACGATCGGGCGTCCCGTGTCGGAGCCCTCGCGCAGCGATGGGACCAGCGGGATCTTGCCGAGCAGCGGGACGTCGATCCGTTCGGCCAGTTCCTCGCCGCCACCCGAACCGAAGATCTCGTAACGCGTGCCGTCGTCACCGGTGAAGAAGGACATGTTCTCGATGACACCCTTCACCTCGAGATTCACCTTCTCGGCCATGAACGCCGCCCGCTGGGCGACCCGCTGGGCGGCCGGTTGCGGCGTGGTGACGACGTAGACCTCGGCCCGCGGCAGGAACTGGCTGAGCGAGATCGAGATGTCGCCGGTACCGGGCGGGAGGTCGACGACGAGGAAGTCGGGATCGTCCCAGTACACGTCGGTGAGGAACTGTTCGAGCGCCTTGTGGAGCATGGGGCCCCGCCAGATGACGGCTTGGTCCTCCTCTGCGAAGAACCCCATCGAGATGCACGACACGCCGTGCGCCTCGGGGGGCACGAGCATGGAGTCGATGACCACCGGGGGCCGGTCGATGCCGAGCATGCGTGGGATCGAGAACCCCCACACGTCAGCGTCGACGATGGCGGTCTTGTGCCCTCGCTTGGCGAGGCTCACGGCGACGTTCGTCGTGACCGACGACTTGCCGACGCCACCCTTGCCCGAGGCGACGAGGAGCACCCGCGTCTTCGATTTCGGATCGGCGAAGGGGATGGTTCGACCCTCGGCATGTCCGTGTGCGGCCTGACTGCCGGCGGTGGCCTGCGGGTCGCCGACCATGAGTTCGCGGACCTTGGCCCGCTCGTCGTCGGTCATGACATCGAACGTGACCCGGACCGAATCGACACCATCGAGTGCGTGGACCGCCTCGCCGACACGGCCTTCGATCTCGTTCTTGAGTGGACAGCCGGACACCGTCAGTGCGATCTCGACGTGGATCGAGGCGCCGTCGATGCGGATGAACCGGATCATGCCGAGATCGACGATGCTCCGGTGCAGTTCTGGATCCTCGACGGGCCGCAGGGCCTCGATGATCTGGTCTTCGGTGGGCAACGTGGAACCCTTCGTCGTTACGGAGGCCGGGGCCGGCGGACTCAGGGGATTTCCCCTATCCGCATAGGTAGAATACCGACGTGCCTGCGGAATCACCCACCCCGCAACCCGCGCCGCTGAGTGCAACCGACTTCGCGTCGACCGTCACCGCGATCACGTCTGCCTTCGGCGACCCGACCAGGCGGGACATCTTCCTCTGGCTCCGCGATCAGGCGGACGGCGTCACCGCGTCGGCGGTGGCGTCGCAGTTCGACCTCCATTCCAATGTCGCCCGTCATCACCTCGACAAGCTCGCCGGTGGTGGCTACGTCGAGGTCACCATCGCCCGACCCGACGGTGGCGGCGCGGGTCGCCCGTCGAAGCGATACACCGCGACCGCCGGGGGAAGCCCCATCGAGTTCCCGCTCCGTCACGACGAACTGCTCGTCTCCCTCCTCGGCGGTGCCCTCTCGCTGCTCCCGGTCGATCAGGCGGCGACCATGGCCGAGGAGGTGGGCATCGAGTACGGGCGCACGCTCGCGTCGACGATGGGGCCCAGCGACCAGGCGCAGCGATCCTTCCGCTCGTCGCTCCATGCCGTTGCCGACGCACTCTCGGCCCACGGCTTCGCCGCCCACGCCGAGAAGCAGGGCGAGGAACTGCGCATCGTGGCCCAGCACTGCCCGTTCGGCGACACCGCGATCGAGCATCCGGTGATCTGCGCCGTCGATCGTGGGCTGGTCAAGGGAATGCTGTCGTCGCTGTACGGAGACACACGACCGTCGACCGAGACCTCGGTCGCGCTCGGTTCCGAGACGTGCGTCACCGTCGTGACGTCTTCCTGACACGTCCGGACTCGACCGTGGCACCGGTGCGACACGACCTCGACCACGCGTCGACGACGCCGCTGCGGCCGGCCGCCCGGGACGCCATGGTGGACGCACTGACGACCGTCGCCGGCGACCCGTCGCGAGTCCATGCCGACGGTTCGCACGCTCGTGCGCTCCTGGAGGACGCCCGCGCCCGGGTGGCCCTCGCGTTCAGGGCCCGGCCGAGAGAGGTCGTCTTCACCTCCGGCGCAACCGAGTCGATCGCCGCGTCGTCGTGGGGCGCAGCCGATCGCGGGACCCACCAGGTCGTGCCGTCGGTCGAACATTCTGCGGTGCGACTGTCGGCGGCGATGAACGGCGCGGTCAGACGGGTCGACGTCGACGGTCGTGGTCGGGTGTCCGTCGGTGACGTCGAGGCAGCGGTCGACCGCGACACCGCCATGGTGCACCTCCAGTGGGGGAATCACGAGGTGGGCACCGTCCAACCGGTCCACGAGGCCGTCGCGTCCTGCCGCGAACGGGGCGTCCTGACCCACGTCGATGCCGCCCAGGCGGCCGGACGGGTGCCGATCGACTTCGGCGCGCTGGGCGCCGACCTGGTGTCTATCAGCGGCCACAAGCTGGGTGGACCTCCAGGGACGGGCGTCCTGCTCATCCGCCGCGGCATTCGACTCCGGCCTCTCCTCGCGGGCGGCGACCAGGAACTGGCGCGCCGGGCCGGGATGGAGAACGTGGCCGGCGCGCTGGGGTTGGCCGCCGCCGTCGAGTCGATCGACGTCGAGTGGGAGGCGGACCGACAGACGGCGCTGACCGACGCGCTGCGGACCCTCGCCCAGAGTCTCGACGGTGTGACGCTCTACGGCGACCCCGACCATCGCCTTCCGCACCTCGTGTGCCTGGGGATCACCGACATCGAGCCACAGGCCGTGCTGTTCGGACTCGACCGACGGGGCATCAGCGCGCACTCGGGCAGCGCATGTGCGTCGGCGGACCTCGAGCCGTCGCCGGTGCTCGCAGCCATGGGAGTCGACGCGCACCACTCCCTGCGACTGTCGGTCGGGTGGAGCTCCACCGATGCCGACATCGACGCCGTCGCCGCCGCATTGCCGGAGGTCCTGGCCGAGCTCCGGACGCTCGGCCGACCCCCGGGCTGATCTCGGCACGCGCTGGCGAGAAGTCCCCCTCGGTGTCGTACATTGCGCGCCGTGACTCTCCTCATCGTCCGTCACGCGCACGCCGGTGAGCGCAGGTCCTGGAACGGCGACGATCGTCTCCGACCGCTCAGCGAGCGGGGGCTCAAGCAGGCCACGTCGATCGCCAGGAAGCTCGCCCCGCACGAGCCGACTCGGATCCTCACGTCGCCCACCGTGCGGTGCCGCCAGACCATCGAGCCGCTCGGTGACGCGGTGGGCGTGCGGGTCAAGGACGACGACCGGCTCTTCGAGGGGCCGAGCCGCTCGGACATCGAGTCGCTCCTCGACGACGCGGCGCGGAAGAAGGCGACGGTGATGAGCAGCCACGGCGATGTCATCCCTGCGCTGCTCCACGCGTTGGTCGAGCGGGGCATGACCCACGAGGACCGGCTGATCTGGCAGAAGGCCTCGACCTGGGTCGTGCAGTACTCGAAGAAACAGGGCTGGGGTGCCGCCTGCTATCTGACGCCGCCACGAGGGCGCTCGCGCTAGCTGGGCAACGGATCCTCGCCGGCGTCGATCGCCGCCCGGACCCGCTCGGCCGCGGCGCGCTGATCCTCTGGCGGGTCGGACTCGTCGAACGTGGCGAGATCGGACCGGGCGGCGTCGAGATCCCCGTCGTGGGCGAGGACGGCGGCGCGGAACACGTATCCGGCGGTGAGCGTCGGATCTCTCGCCAGCCCCGAGTCGAGCAAGGCGCGCGCTTCGTCGGTCTGGTCGGCCCGGGCCAACAGCCAACCCAGGTAGATGCTCGCCGAGGGATTGTCCGGGTCGACGTCGAGCACGTCCCGGTAGCAGGCCAGCACCTCGACCGGCGTCATCGCGCCCGTGACCTCACCGCCGATGCACTCGTCCAGCGCAGCCTCCACGACCACCGGCCGGAACTGATCGGCCAACGTCCGCTCCTCGTCCGACGGGTCGTTCGCGTAGAACGATGCGAGATCCCCGACGGCACCAGACGCATCGTCGGACCGTGCCCGTCCGCTGGCGCGGAACACGTACGGCGATGTGGCCTCGGGGTCCAGCTGGATCGCCGCGTCGAGATCGGCCAGACCGTCGTCGATCTCGAACTCACGGACCTGTAGCCACCCGCGGAACGTGAGCGCCGGGATGTTGCTGGGGAGCGAATCGAGGATATCGGAGTAGCAGTCGAGCGCCGCGTCGGGTTCGCCGCCCTGCTCCAGGGCCAGGCAGTCGTTCGTGCGCGACGAGGCGGCGGCGACGTCGAGGCCGGTGGGGCCAGACGATCCACGACTCCCCGAGGCCTGTGCCACCAAGACGCCGGCGAGGACCGCGACGGCAGCGACTCCTCCCACGGCCAGGAGCCGCCGCCCGCGCGACACGGGAACACGGGGTGCCGCGAGCGCTGACTGGCCGTCGTCGATCGCCCGCAGCACCTCGGCGGCGCGAGTCGTGTAGTCGGCGGTCAGCGTGCGGTGATCGGCCTCATCGAGGTCGCCGGCGGCGAGCTCACGATCGAGATCCAGGAGCGAACGGAGCAGGAAGTCGCGACGTTCCTCCAACGCCGCAAGGGCATCAGGATCGGGCCGCACGGTGCGCCTGCTCGACGAGGTCACGGTCCGCCTCGGAGACCGAGAGGTCCGGTGGCGTCCGCCAGGACCGGAACACCGCGACGAGTCCGCCCACTGCGGCGACGAAGAGGGCAACGGGGAGGAACCACACCAGTCCGGCCACTCCCGTCCTGGGAGGCGTCAGCGACGAGTCGGGATACAGCCCCACGATGTAGGCGCGGATCTCGTCGTCTGACTGACCGACTTCGATGCGTCGAGTGATCTCGGTCCGGATGCTCCGCGCCGCCGTCGCGTTCGAGTCGGCCACCGATTGGCCCTGACAGGTCGGGCACTTGATTCCCTCGGCCAGACCGCGGGCCCGTTCGGCGGAGGTCTGGGGGCCGGTGTCGCCGATGGTCGCGACGGCCAGCCCGCCCACAAGCAGGGCGACCAACAGGAGCCATGGCCATCGAGCGCGGCTGGGGTCGCTCACTCGAAGGCTGCTTTCGCCTCGGCGAGCACCTGGTCGAGGCCCGTCGCCGTCACCCCACCGACGAGCTTGGTGACGACCGTGCCGTCGGGAGCGATGACGTACGACTCGGGCACGCCGGAGACGCCGTAGTCGAGCGCGATACGCCCGACGGGATCCTCGACCACCGGCCAGTCGCCACCGTTCTCGGCGAAGAACTCCTTCACCGACTCGGTCGACGCGTCGTAGACCACCGACACGACCGACGCATCGCCGGCGGCGCGGTGACGTTGCTCGAAGTTCACCAACTCCGGATGCTCCCGGACACAGGGGACACACCAGGTGGCGAAGAAGTTCACGACGACGAAGCCGCCGCTGGCGTCTGCGAGATCGTACGAGCTGACGTCGACGGTGTCGCCGGCGATCGCCGGGGCCTGGCGGCCGAGCAGCGGTGATTGCACCGTGCGCGATCCGGAGGCCTCGCTCGTCGCGAGCACGAAGATGAACCCGAGCATGGCGAACAACACGGGGATGGCGATCCATGCGGCGAGTCGGCTGGCCTTCACGCCGCGCCCACCGGCTCACGCTCGTGCACGATCTCCGACGTCGGCTGGGTGGGTCGGCGGCGACGACCGGGGAACGCGGCCAGCGCAGTGCCGACGGCCATGAGTCCGCCGCCGATCCAGAGCCAGGTGACGAGCGGCTGCAGGACGACCCGGATGACGACCGGGTCGTCCGCGTTCTCTGGTTGCTCGAGCAACGTGAGATACACGTCCTCCACCAGGCTGGTGGAGACCGAAGGCGTGCCGATGGATTGGCCCCCGAAGGCGAACAGCTCGATCGCCGGGCGGTACACCTTGCCGCCGTCCACCCGAACGAGTGCCGCGGTCGTCGTCTTCTCGGCGTCGTCGGTGATCTCGATGCCCTCGTAGACGAGCGTGTGGCTGCCGACCGTGGCGACATCGCCTTCGGAGAGCCGCAGCTCGGTCTCGGTCACGTACGACTGCGATGCGGCGAACGCGATGGCGATGAGCACGACCCCGAGGTGGACGATCATGCCGCCGTTGGTCCGACCGACCAGTCCACGCCATCCCTGACGCCGGGTGGCGAGAACGATCTGGCGGAGTGCCGCACCACCGGCGAACGCGCCCAATCCGAAGGCGAGCACCGGCGCCAGACCGCGCGACCCCGTCACCACGGTGGCCATCACGGCAGCGACGCCCGCGACCATCGGCCAGAACAGACGCACGCGCAGCAACTCCTCGGAGGCCTTGCGCCATGGCAGGACCGGCGCGACCGCCATCAAGAACAGCAGCAGGAGACCGATCGGCATCGTCATGCGGTTGAAGTAGGGCACGCCGACCGAGAGCCGTTCGTCCGAGACGGCCTCCACGACCAGCGGGAACACGGTGCCCAGCAGGACGACGAAGGCGAAGGCGGCGAACAGCACGTTGTTGGCGAGGAACGCGCCCTCGCGAGACACCGGCGAATCGATCCGTCCCGGTGCCCGGAGACGGTCGCCCCGCCACCCGATGAGACCGACGGTGAGCACGACCACCGCCGCGAACATCGACAGCAGCCACGGACCGATCTGCGACTCGCTGAATGCGTGCACCGAATCGATGACGCCGGAACGAGTGAGGAAGGTGCCGAGGATCGTCAGGGCGAACGTGGCACAGAGCAGTGACAGGTTCCAGACGCGGAGCATCCCGCGACGTTCCTGGACCATCACCGAGTGGATGTAGGCCGTACCGGTGAGCCACGGCAACAGCGACGCGTTCTCGACCGCATCCCATGCCCAGTAGCCACCCCAGCCGAGAACCTCGTAGCTCCACCAGGCACCGAGCACGATGCCGAAGGTCAGGAAGCCCCAGGCGAAGAGGGTCCAGCGGCGGGTG
Organism: Acidimicrobiales bacterium; assembly: GCA_037968675.1. GTDB lineage: Bacteria > Actinomycetota > Acidimicrobiia > Acidimicrobiales > Salinilacustritrichaceae > Salinilacustrithrix. Next base: position 19,522 of record JBBKVY010000178.1, read on the forward strand.
ACCATCAACCACCCCTCGCCCACCCGCCCGGTGACGAGCGCGCCGACGGCGAAGGCGAAGGGCACGGTGAAGCCGACGTAGCCGAGATAGAGCATCGGCGGGTGGAAGGCCATGAGCGGGTGGTTCTGGAGCAGCGGATTCGGTCCGGGCCCGTCGTAGCCGGCCGCGACCGTCACCGAGTTGAACGGATTGGCCGGCCCGGCCATCAGCGCGAAGAAGAACACCCCGACCGAGAGCATGGTGATCAATGCCCACGCGACGAGCTGGTCGTCGAGGCGGTCACGGAACTTCTGGGCGATCAACGCGGTGTAACCGGCGAGGATGAGCCCCCACAGCAGGATCGATCCCTCGAGCGCCGACCACATCGTCGCGACGTTGAACAGCGCAGGAGTCCGGGACGAGCCGTTCTCCGCCACGAACCCGACGGAGAAGTCGCGGGTGATGAGCGCCCGTTCCATCGCGAACGTGGCGAGCAGCGCGCCACCCAGGGCCATGAAGGCATAGGTCCGGCCCGTGCGCAGCAGCGCTGGGCGGCCCCGACGCAGACCGACCACGATGGTGGCGACGCCGGTGGCGCACGAGACGAGGCCGAGGATCACCCCGGCCGAACCCAACGTCGCGTTCATTCCTGGCCGACGAACTCGTCGGTACGGTCCGGGTTGTCGGACTCGTATTCCTCCGTGTGCCGCACGAGGATGTCGTTGCTCTCGAACACGTCGCCGGTCTGGCTCCAGTGACCTTCGAGGACGACGGGAATGTTCTCCTGGAACAGGTCGGGCGGGTCGCCCTGGTGGTTCACGGCGACCTCGACGTCGTTGCTCTCGATCACGAACCGGACGGCGACGCCGTCCTGGCGCACGGAACCGGGGACGACGGTTCCCTCGACCCGGAAGCGCCGGTCACCGAGCGAATCGCGCTGGGCCACTGCCTCGTCGGCGGTGCGGAAGTACAGCGCGGCATTCGACAGCCCCTGCCAGGCGACGACGCCGAGCACTACGAGGATGGCCGCGAGGAACCCGCCGACGAGGATTCGCTTGCGCTTCTGGTCGTCGCCGCCACGGACGGGAGGCGCCTGCCGTGGTGTCAGGTCGAGGCCGTCGACGTCGTCGTCGTTCTCGAAGGGGGCGTTCAGCTCCATCGCCGGTCCTCGGGTGGGACGACCCGGCTCAGCCGCTTGCCCCGGCGCACGAGCGCGAGGGCGTAGCCGCCGATCGCCGCGACGGTGATCCCCCAGCCGAAGACGATCGTGCCGACGTCGGTGTACGCGAGCAGCATCAGATCCCTCCGGTGGGGTCGTCGTCGGCCATCCGTCGGGCGATGGCGAGGTCGAGGTCGCCACGTTCGGCTCGCAGCGCGAGCCACGCGTTGCGGTACGCGTGGATCGACAACCAGACGAGGATCAGGACGAACACGCCCTGTGCAACGGCGTAGGTCGACAACTGGTTCCCGTCCATCGTCGTGTCGAAGCCACGGGTGGCGTCCTGGTGCAGAGAACGCCACCACGAGACGGAGTAGTGGACGAGGATGGCGTTCGGCACGAGCAGGATGCCGACCACGGCGGAGACCCTGGCACGAGCTGCGGGCTCGGCCGGATAGCGACGAAGCGCCAGATACCCGAGCAGCAGCAGGAACAGCAGCGCCGTCGAGGTGAGGCGCGCATCCCACGTCCAGTACGTGCCCCAGGTGATCTCTCCCCACAGGGCGCCGGTGACGAGGCCGAGTCCCACGAAGACCGCGGCGACCTCGGCCGACGACGATGCCAGCGCGTCCCAGCCGTCGGTGCGCTTGCGGAGCCACATGATCGAGGCGACGGAGCACAGGATGACCGGGATGTACATCAGTGAGACCACGGGGACGTGGACGTAGAACAGCCGGACGGCGTCCTTCTGGATGCGGTCGGCATCGCTGGTCACGAGACCGAGGTACGCGCCGATGGCCGATCCGACCAGGATCAGGATCCCGAGGATCCGGGTCGATCGGGATCCCGTCGATGTCGGCGCGTCGACGGCCGGTGCGTCGTTGGCGCTGGTGGTGAGTGTCGTCATCTCACGTCTCCTCCAGGAGCGTGCCGAAGAACAGGAGTCCGAAGCCGACGTAGAGCACGCCGAAGGCGGCCAGCAGCCCACACCAGCCCCACCCGTCGCCGAGACCGCCGTCGAGGGCGGCTTCCGACGCTCGGGTGGCACCGAGGAGGACCGGCGCCAGCGCCGGGAGGAGGAGGAGCGGAACGAGGGTGTCCCGCACCCGCAGACCGGCAGCGAGCACGCCGTAGAGCGTACCGGCGGCGGCGATGGCCACCGTCGCGGCTGTTGCGGTGGCGAGGAGCAGCAGTGGGCCGTCCAGATCGGCGCCGTAGAGCACCACGACACCGACGACCAGCACCATCTGCAGCACCACCAACTGTGCGGCCACGGCGGCGAACTTGCCGAGGAAGTAGCCGGCGGGATCGACGCCCGAGAGGCGGAGCGCTTCGGCGACTCCTGGTGCTGCTTCGACTGCGAATGCCCGTTGAACAGCCAGGAGCCCGGAGAACAGCACCGCGATCCAGTAGAGACCGGGCGTGGCCCGGCTGAGGACGCCGCTGTCGGGATCGAGCGCCAGGCCGAACAGGACCAGCAACAGGACGGCGAACGGGACCATCTGGCCGAGGCCGACCTTCGACCGGAGTTCGATGCGGAGGTCCTTGGCGGCGATCAGGCGTGCGTCAGCGAGCACCGGCCACCTCCTCGCCGGCCACATCGCCGGAGCGGGCGGTGTCGTCACGAACCGCGCCACCGGCGATGGTCACGATCCGCGTGGCGAGCGCCTCGGCCCGTTCGAGTTCGTGGCTCGCGAAGAGGACCGTCGCTCCTGACGACGCGGCATCGACGACCAGTCGGTCGACCAGGTCGCGGCCGGCGCGGTCGAGACCGGCGTGGGGTTCGTCCAGCAGCCACAGCTCCGGCCGCCGGGCCACCAGCGCCGACGCACCGCGCTGGCGG
>JBBKVY010000179.1:0-9922 GCA_037968675.1 Acidimicrobiales bacterium
GACCGGCTTCGTGGAAGTGTTCGGCATAGTTGGCGTTGGCGGCGACGAAGTCGTCGATGGTGCTCATGGGTGCAGAGCGTTCATCACCACTCGAGCTCGTCGCAACCCCGGTGGTCGGCCGGCTCGACCTGGAGGGTGGCGTGGGCGATGGCGTAGCGCCCCTGGAGGAGGTCGCGGGCCTCGTCGAGCACCTGATGGCTGTCGGCGCCATCGTCGATCACCAGGTGCACCGAGGCGTTCTCCATGTCGGAGGTGAGCGTCCACACGTGGAGATCGTGCACGTCGATCACGCCGGCCAGCGCGCCGAGATCGGCAGCGATGCCCGGCAGGTCGGTGCCCGGCGGCGCCGACTGGAGGAGGACGCGGACGGCCTGACCGCCGAGCCGGTACGTGCGAGGGAGGATCCACAGACCGATGGCCGCGCCGACGACCGGGTCGACCCAGGTCCATCCGAACACCTCCAGCAGGACGGCGGCGATGATGACGCCGACGGAGCCGAGTGTGTCGGCCAGCACCTCGAGGTACGCGCCCTCCACGTTGATGCTCTCCTTCGACCCCTCGCGGAGGAGGAGGAAGGCGACGAGGTTCACCACGAGGCCGATGGTGGCCACCACGAGCATCGGAACACCGAGGACCTCGGGCTCGCTCGTGATCCGGCGGATCGCCTCGACCACGACGTAGATCGCCACGCCGAAGAGCAAGAGCGCGTTGACGAACGCTGCCAGGATCTCGAGGCGGTAGAGACCGAACGTGTGGTGACCGGCATCGTCGCGTCGGGCGTGGCGACTCGCCAACTGGATCGCAGCCAAGGCCATGCCCAGCCCGATGACATCGGTGAGCATGTGCCCGGCGTCTGAGATCAGGGCGAGTGAATTGGTGAGCACGCCACCGACCGCCTCGACCACGAAGAAGACGGCGATGAGGCCGAACGAGATGGCCAGCCGTCTCTGGTGCCGTGCACCTGCCCGCAGCGCACCTGCGCCGTGATGGTGGTCGTGGCTGCGGCCGGGCACGTGGCTGTCGGCGCGTTCGTGCCCCATCAGGACTCTCCCTGGTGGGCGAGGTGCTCGCGCGACAGATCGAGGAGCTGGCGGACGTGGTCGTCGTCGAGGCGGTAGTAGATCGACCGACCGTCGCGTCGGTTGCGGACGATCCCGGCCGACCGCAGCAGCCGCATGGCATGCGAGACCGTCGTCTCGGACGTACCGACCGTGGCCGCGACGTCGCCCACGTTCAGTTCGCCGGCTTCGAGCAGGGCGTAGAGGATCCGGACACGAGTCGGTTCGCCCAACAGCTTGAAGCTCTCGGCGAGCTCGTTCGCCTCTTCGGTCGATACCTGCACATCTGTGAATGTATACTGATGATCAGGTCGGCACAAGGTGGCGCCGCAGTTCAGCGCCTCGCGACCACCAGACGAGACGCGGCGAGCTCACGCACGACCAGACCGAAGAAGAACGCCAGGACCGACACGCCGGCGATCGTCGCGCCACCGGCGGTGCCGTGGTGGAAACTGATCAACAGACCGACGACGACACTGGCCGAACCCACGAGCATCGCCCCCACCATGATCGCCGGTACCCGCCGAACGAACAGGCTCGCCGTCGCTGGTGGCCCGACGAGCAATCCGAACACGAGGAGTGTGCCGATGGCCTGGAAGCTGGCGACGATGCTCACCGCCAGCAGCGTCAGCAGCGCAGCCTGTGCCATCGCCGGGCGCATGCCCAGCGTGAACGCCTTGTCGCGATTGAACGCCAGCGCCAGGAACGGCCGGTAGAGGACAACCGTGGCCGCGATCACCAGAACCGCGGCGATCGTCTGCGTCCGGATGTCGTCCACGGTCACACCGAGCACGTCGCCGAACAGCAGCGCAGTGAGATCGGTCGCGAACGAATCGGACCGCGAGACGATCACGATGCCCAGCGACAGCATGCCCACGAAGAGCAGGCCGATGCCCGTGTCCTCGCGGATCGTGGTCCGACTCGACACGACCGAGATGAGGCCGCTCATCACCAGTGCTGCGAGGAGCGCTCCCAGCACCGGGCTGAAGCCCCACAGCACGGCGAGCGCGATGCCCGGGACGACACCGTGCGCGACGGCATCACCGAGGAATGCCAGCCCGCGGAGCACGACCCACGTGCCGACGAGCGAGGTCGCCACCACCGCCACGAGGCCGCCGATCAGTGCCCGTTGCATGAACGCGGGGTCGAAGGCCTCGGTGAACCAGGTGATCACGACGGCGACGCGCCTGCGAGCGCCGCGGCGATGCGGCGGGCGTCGGTCCTGATCATGTCGAGGTACGTGCCGCCGTCGCTCCCCTCGCCACCCAGCGACTCGCTGTACAACTCGACCACCTCGACGTCGGCCCCGACCTCGTCGGCAAGGGTGTCGGCGAGCTGCGCGGGCGCGGACGATTCGGCGAATATCGCGGGGACGCCGGTTTCACGGATGGCAGCAGCGAGTGACTCGAGGTCGCGGGCGCTCACCGCATCGGTGGTCGAACCGCCGGGAACCACCGTGCCGATGACGTCGAAGTCGTAGCGGTCTGCGAAGTAGCCGAAGACCGCGTGGTTCGTCACCAGCGCCCGATGGTCGATCGCGATGTCCGCGAGGATCTCGCGCACCTCCCGGTCGAGGTCGTGGAGCGAGGCGATGTAGTCGTCGGCGGTGGGCGGCAACGTGAGGTCGGGTCCCCCGCTCGAGAGAAAGCCCACGATCTCGATGGCTGCTTCGGCCATGCGGGCGGGATCGGTGAAGAAGTGCGGATCGGCGCCACCGCCGCCCAGGGTGAGCGTGGTCACCGCATCGATCGCCGCGAACGTCGGCACCCCGTCGGACTCCGCCGCACGCACCGAGTCGAGCAGTCCCTCCTCGAACCCGGCGCCGTTCACGATCAGCGCATCAGCATCGACCATGGCCGCCACCTGTTGCGCCGACGGTTGGAAGCCGTGGGGATCGGCACCCCGTGGCATGACGACGGTGACCGACGCCGCATCGCCCACCAGTTGCGCCACGACGTCCCCCAGCACACTGGTCGTCACCACGATGTGCGGTCCGTCGGTGCGCTCGCTGCCCGCACCATCGGTGCACCCGGCCACGAAGGCCACCAGCACGACAGCGATGCCTGCAGCAGACCGGATGCGCACGTTCGAGAATCCTTCCACCAGGCCTTCGAGCAGCTTTCCAAGAATGAGACTTGCTCTCGGAACGCTACCGGCCGCTGCAGGTCAGAAACAAGAACGAGACTCATACTGATTTCGGCAGTAGCCTCGTCGGCGATGGCCATCGTCGACACCCACGACGTCGTACACACACGGCTCCGGCACAGCGATCAGCGATACACCACCCGCAGACGCCAGCTGGTCGAGCTCCTCGTCGCGGACGGCGGCCCGATGACCATCCCGGAGATCCTCGACGCCGCGCCGTCGCTCGCGCAGTCGAGCGTGTACCGGAACCTCGGTGTCCTGGAGGAGGCCGGGGTGGTCGTCCGCATCGTGACGTCCGACGACTTCTCCCACTACGAGCTCGCCGAGGAGCTCACCGAGCACCACCACCACCTGATCTGCTCGGAGTGCGGCGACGTCGCCGACTTCTCGCTGCGCGAAGCAGTCGAAGTCGACCTCGACCGAGCGCTCCACGGCGCGGCCCGAAAGGCCGGCTTCGACGTCCGTCACCATCGCCTCGACCTCGTCGGCGTGTGCGTCGACTGCCGCCCATGACCACGGTCGACACCGCGGCACTGGACATCCGCGGTCTCGGCGTTCGGTACGGGAGCCACATCGCACTCGATGACATCGGATTCACACTCGACCAGGGCTCGACACTCGCAGTGATCGGTCCCAACGGCTCGGGGAAATCGACGCTGCTGTCGGCCATCATGGGCCTCGTTTCGCCGGACACGGGCACGATCCACCGCGGCGGGCGGACCGCGGCCATCGTCCTCCAGGCGACTGCGGTCGATGCCAGTCTCCCCATCACCGTCGCCGAGACCGTCCGAATGGCGCGCTATGCCGAGCGAGGCCTCCTCGGTCGGTTCGGCGCCGAGGACCGCGCCGCTGTGCAGCGCGCGCTGCGACGCGTCGATGTCCACGACCTCTGCGGACGACAGCTCCACGATCTCTCCGGTGGCCAGCGCCAGCGCATCCTGGTCGCGCAGGGACTCGCACAGGAAGCCGACCTCCTGCTGCTCGACGAACCGGTCACCGGGCTCGACCCGGTGTCGCGGGACACGATTCTCGATGTCGTCGACGCCGAGCGCGCCGCCGGCCGCTCCGTCGTGATGACGACCCACAACCTCGACGACGCACGCCGTTGTGACCGCGTCCTGTTGCTCTCGACCCGGAGCATCGCCTTCGGCCCACCCGACCACGTGTTCTGCGAGGAGCACCTCCGGGAGGCGTTCGGCGGACGCGTGCTCCAGCTACGCGACGGCGAGTTCTTGATGGACGACCCGCACCACGAGCACTGAGCCCGCGAGCGGTCAGTCCTCGATCGTCTGCGTGAGCCGATCGAGCGTGGGCAGCAGGATCATCGTGTAGGTGTCGGCGATCGCGGTCTCGCGGTGCGCCTCCTGCGCCTCGAGCCTCGACGGATCGAGCGCCACCGCCATGAACGCCGCCTTGCTCGGGAAGGCGTTGAAGCGGGCCTGATGCCATGCGCGGCCGTCGCCGATGATCGTGCCCTCCACCCCGAACCAGGCGGAGATGCGGACGCCATGAGGCACGGCGACCTCGCCGGCGTGCTTCTCGTACTCGACCATGTCGGACTCCGCGCCTCCGGGATGGAAGCGGATGAAGTGCAGGAGCGTGACCGGACCGTCCTCTGCGGTCGGTGGGTGAGGGACGTCGGCCCAGTCGGGAAACGTGGAGGGGTCCGCATCGGCCGAGGGGTTCACGATGGGACGACACCCGGACACGATCGTGGCCTCCATGCCGGCCTCCTTGTGGACGTGCTTGGCCTCGAAGTCGGGTCGAGATTGCATCTCGATGAAGGACCGTCGTGTCGGGTACTTCACGACACCGACTCGATCCCACCGTGGCGCGTCGCCCAGCAGTTGGGTGTCGACATCGGCGAAGAAGACCGGCTCAGCGCCGATGTCGGCCAGCACGTCGATCGGGCTGTAGCGGTCGTCGGCTTCGCGGCCCGACACCGAACCCGAGGCCTCGTCGCCGTAGCGCGCGACCTCGTGATACTTCATCAGGTTCACCATCCAGATCGGGCCGTCCTCACCGGGAGGGGTGGTCGCCAACCGCATGCCGTAGTCGCGGTCGACGGTTCCGTACGCAGGATCACGAGTGCTCATGCCGGCCATTGGGCACAGATGCGAGTGCGACTGTCAATAGATCTTACGGCGCTCGGGTCGTCGGTTCGGCGTCCGTCCTAGGGTGCGCCCATGACTGCTCACGTCGAAGTGACCCGCCACATCGCCGCCTCGCCGGAGGTGGTCTGGAATGCCGTCACCGACGTCACCCGCATGGGCGAATGGTCGCCGGAGTGCCACACGTGCGAGTGGAAGGACGACGCGACGGGGCCCGCTGTCGGCGCGTGGTTCGTGGGGCACAACCGCAATGGCGAGTTCGAGTGGTCGACCGAGGCCGAGATCATCGAATGCCGGCCCAACGAGGTCTTCCGGTTCGACGGCGTGTTCGGCGACCTCCACTTCGCCAAGTGGGCGTACCTGATCGAAGCCACCGACGACGGCTGCATCGTCACCGAGACGTGGGACGAGGGCCGACCCCCAGAGGTGATCGAGATGACGAAGTCGATCTCTGGCGTCGGCGATCGGACCAGCCACAACCGGGCGGGTATGGAACAGACGCTGGAGCGGCTGGCAGCAGCAGTCGAGTAGCCGAGGAGCGGCCGGGAGCGGCCGGTGACGTCCCGCGAGAACTACTGGCGCGCGCCGACAGGCTCGGGTGGTGGCGGCGTGCCGTCGACCGGACAGGACCGATGATTCCTGACGCCTCCCGCCGGTGCGGTCTCGTCTCCCGCGAGCTCCGACGCGCCCGCCAGCTCGGACGGCAGGAACAATGCGCTCACCAGGCCGCCAGACGCCACGAACACGGCACCCACCGTCATCGCACGAGCAAACCCGACGTCGAGCGCCACCGGCTCCCCCAGCGCATCACCGGTGAGGCCGACGAGCGAGGGGACGGCGGCAACCGCCAGGAGCTGGCCGGTCCGAGCCACTGCGTTGTTCGTCCCCGAAGCCGCGCCGGCGCGCGACTCCGGAACTGCGCCGAGAACGGTCGAGGTGACCGGGGCGACACTGAGCGACAGGCCCAGTCCGAACACGACAACTGCGGGTAGGACGTCTGCCGCATAAGAGGCGTCCGGGCCGATCCGCGTGTAGAGCAGCATCCCTCCGGCGATCGTGAGCGGCCCGATCGTCAGCGGCCACCGAGGGCCGATCCGCTGGGCGAGATCGCCCGCGTGCGACGAGAGGGCGAACATGAGCAACGTCACCGGCAGGAGCGCAGCCCCGGCGGCCAGCGGCGACCAGCCCACCGTGACCTGGAGCTGGATCGTCAACAGGAAGAAGACCACCCCCATTCCTCCGTACACGAGGAGGGTGACCATGTTGGCCACTGCGAAGGTCCGATCGGCGAAGAGCTCGATGGGCACCATCGCGTGGTCTCGTCGGGGCTCCGTCACGAGGAGGCCGACCAGCCCCGCCACGGCGACCCCCACCGCGGCGAGCTCCAGCGTCGACCACCCGTTCCCGGGTCCCTCGATGAGCGCGAAGGACGCACCACCGAGCGCAACGACCGTGAGCAGCGCACCGGTGACGTCGACGCGACTTCCTTCGGCGCTCCGGTCGCTCGATTCCGGGACCTGCGTCGCCAGCACGAGCACGACGACGACCACCGGGACGTTGAGGACGAAGACCCACCGCCACGAGAGGTCGACCAGGAGGCCGCCGACCAGCGGCCCGATCGCACCGGCGATGCCGCTCAGACCCGACCACTGACCGACGCCACGACCCCGGTCGGCACGACGCAGCGTCGCCTCGATGATGGCGAGACTGCCGGGGGTCAGGAGTGCGCCACCGACGCCCTGGAGCAACCGGGCGACGATCAGGAACTCGGTGTTCGGCGCGATCGCGCAGAGCACGGACGCGACGCCGAACCACGCGACGCCGATCCGGTAGAGGCGGACACGACCGAAGCGGTCTCCGAGCGACCCGCCGATCAGGATCAGCGCGGCCACGGCGAGGAGATAGGCGTTCACGACCCACTGCTGCTCCGCCGACGTGGCGTCGAGATCTCGGGCGAGGGCCGGCAGCGCGACATTGACCACCGTCGCCGTGAGCATGGCGACGGCGGACCCGGCAACCGTCGTGGCGATGACCCGCCGACCAATGGGCGACTCGAGCGCCACCGTCCCCGGCTCCGCCCCACGATCCGTACCGCTCACGCCGGCTCTCCGAACGGGACAAGCACCGCCGGGACCCTATTGCACCGGCGGGACACCCCATCGGTGCACGACCCATCGGAACGCGGTACTCGACCGCAGCGACGGAGCCACGCTCCGACGGTCAGTCGCCGTCGAGATCGATGCAGGCGAGACGTGCGCCGGCGACGCCGTCCGGCTCGGTGGGCAACGCGTGGATGATCACCGACCGTGGCGTGCTGTCGTCGATCAGCCAGGGACGCGTCGCCTTCGCGTGGCCGTTGCCGGCAGCGTTCACGCCGAAGTCGAGCCACACCTCGCGATCCTCCAGCGATCCCGCTGCACCCACCTGCTGGTAGTGCGGTCCCGCATCGGTCCCGACGGCACCGCACGGATTCTGGTGCACGTGGGCACCGAACGTCTTCCCTGCGTCGGCCGCGACACCGTGGACCTGCAACGTGACCTTCGTTCCGTTGCTCGTCTTGACGACGTGGACGTCAGCATCGGCCGACGCGAAGGGATTCGACGCACCGTACGTGAAGTCGGGACCGTTCGATCTCGAGGACGACCCGGCGGCGAACGCATTGCTCCCCGTGGCCAGCACTGCTGCGGCGACCACCAACGCTCCGACGGTCTGCTTTCTCGTGTTCGACGACATCATGGTTCTCCCGGTTCGGTGACCCGCCGTGGCGGCGCATCTGGTTGTTTGTCGCTCGGGCGACCCCGATCGGTTCACGTTCCGGCGTTTTTCTCCGAACGGCTCGCGGCGCGCTCACCAGCGGCTCGTCCCGACACGCGCATGGGAGCACCGCCCAAGGGCCGGTTGACGACCATGCCGGTGGGCCGCGGCACGTCGGGCGAAGACGCTGCGATGTCGAGACGCTGCGCCATCCGGGCGATGATCAAGGTCAGCTCCATCTGGGCGAGGGCGAAGCCGATGCAGTTCCGAACGCCGCGTCCGAACGGGACCCATGCGATGTCGGCCAAAGCCTTCTGGTCCGCATCGGGATCGACGAACCGGTCGGGGTCGAAGCGCAGCGGGTCGGTCCACGCCCGTGGGTCACGCCCCGCCAAGTGGGCCGACCACAGGACGAGCGTCCCCTTCGGGATCCGATGGCCGCCCACCACCATGTCGACCGCAGCTTCTCTCGGACTCACCACGCCGGCGGGATGCAGTCTGGTGGTCTCCCGCATCGTCCGGTTCGCCAGATCGAGTGCGGCGAGGGTGTCGGCGTCGGGCTCGGCGTCCGATCCCACGGGACCGAGGACGCGGTCCGCCTCCTCGCAGAGTCGGTTCCACAGCCCGGGGATCAACGACGTGCGCCAGAACATCCACGACAACGACGCCGAGGTCGTGTCGAAGCCTGCGCCCATGAGCGTCGCGACCTGGTCGCGTATCTCGGAGTCGGCCAACTCACCGGTGGCGACGATCGTTGCCAGCACGTCGAGGGGGTCGTCGCTCGGATTCGCCCGCAGGTACGCGATCTGTTCGTCGATGATCGCATCGATCGCGCGTCGGTCCGCCCTGACCCTCGAACGGCGCGTTCCGGGGAACGGATGGGGAAACTGTCGAACGGCTGGCGACTCGAGATAGTCCTGGGGCCGCTGGAAGAGCGCGCCGATCTCCTCCGAACGGGCAGCGAGCCGCTCGCCGAAGAGGGATCGGATCGCGATCTCGAGCACGAGCGATCGCCCCACGGCGTACATGTCGATGCGTTTGGTGTGCCCGTCGAGATCGAGGAGCACGCGATCGATCGCGGCATCGGTCCGATCGACGATCATCGGGATCCAACCGTTGAGGCGTCGCCGTGCGAACGCTGCCTGTACCGGTGGTCGCCGACGCCGGTGGTCGTCGCCATCGGAGACGATCATCGACTGCGCGCCGACGACGAACTCGAGCACGTTGAACTTGTGATCCCATCGGAAGTCGTCGATGGGCTTGGCGAACAACTCGCGGAGCGCCGCCGGGTCGCCGACGATCGCCAAGCGCACCGGGCCGGCGCCGAGGGCGTACATCGGCCCGAACCTCGTCGCGAGTTCGTCGAGCACGGGCTGGGGATCGGCGAAGATCCGACGGAGGAGTCCAGGCTGCTCACGCAACGGTGGGTGCGGCATCGGCTTCGCCGATGCCGCAGTGACGGTCGTGGTCATGGAGTTGCTCCAATCGTCCGGGACACCAGAGATCTTCGCGCCGGATCACGGGCCGAGAGGCAGGCGACCGCCAGTCCGGCGGCAGCGACCCACCACCAACGCTGCAGCGTGGGACCGCCGCCCAGCCCGGGGAGGACCGATGGCCAGCGCTGCGCGAGCGCAGCCACCGTCAGAGGGAGCAACAGACCTGCCACGATCCCGGCGGCCGCGCCGTACGGGTCTCCTCGGCGCCGGGCGGACAGACCCACGGCGGGCGCCGCGGACGCCGAGGCCGCGAGCAGCGGTGGGAGCTGCTCGGCCCAACCCGACGAGAGCCCTGGACCGCCGCCGGCGAGTGCCAACGATGGTCCGGCGGGGAAGTAGTCGACGTCCTCGACGTCGG
>JBBKVY010000180.1:0-3883 GCA_037968675.1 Acidimicrobiales bacterium
GCTCCTCCGGCGTGGCGTACGCGACTTCCGGATCGTCGAGAAGGCCGGCGACTTCGGGGGCACCTGGTACTGGAACCGCTATCCGGGATGCATGTGCGATGTCGAGTCGTACATCTACATGCCGTTCCTGGACGAGACCGGGTACGTGCCGTCGATGCGGTATGCGCCCGCAACCGAGATCTTCGAGCACTCGCAGCGGATCGGCCGGCACTTCGAGCTGTACGAACATGCGCTGTTCCAGACCGAGGTCCAGGAGGCCGCGTGGGCCGACGACCAGTACCGCTGGCGGATCACCACGACGCGGGGTGATCGCCTCGATGCCCGGTTCCTCGTGACCGCAGGCGGCGTGCTGCACAAGGCGAAGCTGCCGGCGATCGAGGGGATCGACGACTTCGGCGGACGGGCGTTCCACACCGCCCGCTGGGACTACGACGACACCGGAGGCAGCCCGACCGAGCCGATGGACCGTCTCGCCGACACGAAGCCTCGGCCCGGCGCACGCTGCCCGCCGAGGCGTTCGACGTGGCGGTGCTCGGTTCGAACCGAGTCGACACCAAGTCCCGGGTATGTGTCCGCCAGGTTCACTACTCGGTCCCGGTCCGCTACATGCGCCAACGTCTCGACGTGCGTGTCGGCGCCGAGACCATCGAGGTCCTCGACGGCGCCCGGATGGTCGCCTTCCACGCCAGGGGCCGCAAGGGCGACGAGGTGTTGGTGTTGGACCACAACCTCGAGGTCCTCGCCCGCAAACCTGGGCGCCATGCTGTCCGCGACACCCCTGGCCCGAGCCCGAGCATCGGGCGCGTTCACGTCGACCGATGAACGGTTCTGGAACCTGGCCCGCCGTCGTCTCGGCGACGCCGCAGGAACCCGAGCCATGGTCGAGGTGCTCCTCGCTCAACGGAGCCTGCCCGCCGCCGCCATCGTGACCGGAATGACCCGAGCGATGACCGCCGGCAGCGTCGACGCCCAAGTCGTGATCGTCGAGGCCCGCCGCGCCGTCGAGCCCGACACCGTCGCCGCGGAGATCCCCATCGGCACCCACACCGGCTACGACCGGCCCAAACCCACCTCGATGACTACGACCAACGCCTGGAGAACACGCCACGACCACCACCGACACGGCGGCCGGGCGTCGATCCAAGCCGCCGCCCGCGAACTGAAACTGCCCGTCGTGCGCACTGACGCCACCCGGGTCGCCGCCGACGCGGAACGATCCAAACTCTCCTACCTCGGGTTCCTCGCCGAGATCCTCGAAGCCGAAGTTGGCTACGTCCAGCTCGACACCCGCGGATCCGGGGTGTTGTTCCAGATCCTGACCGAACGCGAGGAGAAGTCGTCGATCGCCCTGGCCTCGAGTCTTCCCTTCAGCGAGTGGGGCCAAGTCATCCCGGACGTCCGCCTCGTCGCCGCCATCGTCGACCGCGTCACCTTCAACGACCACATCATCGAGATCGGCACCGAGTCCTACCGGCTGCGCCCCACCCGCCAGCGCCGAACACGTGGGGCCAGATCAAGCGAGCAGTGGGCCAGTCCGGGTTGACATTCCCAGAGAGCCCTCTACAGTCCTTGGGCCTGATGATGGAGGGGGGCCCACAGTGACCTCGGCCACGGACAGCGAAGTTCCGCGCCACGCGGATGCTCCCGACGAAGATCGGCTCGAGTCCTCGGCAGCGACCGAAGATGTGGACGGCGGATTCTCCTCTCCGGTTCTGATCGGAGCGACGCTCGTGATCGGGTTCTTCGTGGCGGTCTACGGGTACAACCTCTGGGCTCACTCGAAGGACACGGTGATCGGTGACCAGTGGACGTGGGTTCGCCTGGTGCTGATTCCTCACGAGGACGGTCGCCTCAGCTATTTCGATGCAGTGACATCGGAGTTCTCCGTCTTCAGCCACAGCCACATCCCAACCTTGGCCGTCCTCCTGTTCAATAGCGAGTTCCTGGACCTCAACCTGAATCTCGACCGAATCATCGGCTTCCTGTCGTTGTGCGGCGTCCTCTGGATCGTCTTCAGGCACGCTCGAACGTTCCTCACCCGCGACGGTGCGCTGATGGTGACGGCCTTCGCCTCGTCCCTCCTCTTCCTCAGTTCATCGCCGTGGAACTTCGCCTGGTCGCTCATTCAGTTCCAACTCTTCTACGTGCTCGTTGCCCTTCTGTACCTTCGATCCTTCGCTGCCCGGTGGAGCGACCGGCCATGGCTGCATGCGGCCCTGGCTGTCCCAGCAACCGTGTTGTTCGGAGATGCGATCGGTGTGGCAGCAATCGTGGCCAGTCTGCTCTTCCTGGGCATTCTCGCTGTTCGGCGAGCCGCACCGCTGAAGTCGATCGTTGCCTACTACGGGCTCTTTCCGGTGCAGATTTTCTTGCTGTCCGTCGTGTTCACCGGAGAACGCACACACGGCAACGTACAGACGATGGGAGGGTTTCTCCGAGACAACCTCGAAAAGCCCGGCGATGCGCTTCAGGGTCTCTACTACGCGTTCTCCACCGTGTTCGTTGCGCTGAGGCCCCAGAATGACGAGAGTCTGTTGCTCGCGTGGGGGTGGGCGCCGTTGTGGTTTGTTCTCGCGATCGTCATCGGCGGCATTGCGTTCGTATTGGTGATTCGAACGCCGCTCCACCCGCATGAGCACTTCTCCATCATGTTGATCATGACCGGGATGATCTGGATCGTGGGTGTCCTGCGGGCTCGACTCTGGATCACGGGGCCCGAGGGCCTGCAAGCCTCGCATTACCCCGCCTACACCACGCTTATCGGGCTCGGACTGGCGCTATTGCTCGCGTCGAAGACCGAAACCGTTCGTGGCGTCCGGCGACCCCTCGCCGTGCTGGCCGCCTTTGTCGTGCTCATCAACGGCGCAGGAAGTCTGAAGATCCTGCAGAGCGATCGGGCGCAAGCGGACCAACGGCAGCAACTGGTCGACATCTACGCGTTCGTTGATGATGAGATTCAAGGACTACCGGGTCATTGGACGTATTGCGCCGACGGATCGTGTCTTCGGTCCGCCCAATTCCTCGAAGAGCATGGACTCGCTGCGTTTCGAGGTCAGGGCCCGAACCGCGACTACACGGTCGAACTCCGCAGTCTCGTCCACCAGCCACTCGACGACGCAGGCGCGAAGGAGTCGGAGGCACTGTGCCGGACCGTGGTTCGATCGGATGACGATCGTCTTCTCGAGTGGGCGTACGGCGAATCACCTCTTCGTCTGGACGCAGCGATGGAGACCTCCGGATTCGAGGTTTCACCCGCGAACGCAATGGACGCAGATCGCGTCGTTCTCCGAACTCTCCGCAGCCATTGCCGGCAGTCGTCAGCATCCGACGGCGACCGAGCGACTCTCATTCTCCTCGGCGACAGGGAGGTCACGGAGGGAAACTCCGGCGAGATCTCGGTCGACCTACCGGTGTCGTTGTCGGAACCGACATCCGAGCCCGTCACCGTCGGCTGGGAGACCGTGTTGCAGGATGTCGATGAACTCGCGACCTCCGGAGTCGACTACCTTGCCGGCGCGGGGACGGTGGTGTTCGCTCCCGGGGAGACATCGAAGACCGTCACGCTAACGGTGCTGGGTGATGCGATCGCCGAGCCAAGCGAAGACGTGCTTGTTGTCTTCCTCGAACCCTCGGAGAACGCGACAGTCGATCCGAACAGTTGGTCTCTGGCGAGGATCACGATCCGGGACGACGACTGAGCCGAGGTCAGAACGAGAAACGCCTTTGCCTGCGCATTTCCGCTGGTCAGGGCCGATTTTCCGGGAGTGCCCCCGGCGTGACTCGAACACGCGCACACGGCTCCGGAGGCCGATGCTCTATCCGCTGAGCTACGGGGGCTGGGAGATCGAGATCGTAGCGCGGGTCCGGGGCCCGACCGGCAGCG
>JBBKVY010000181.1:0-3747 GCA_037968675.1 Acidimicrobiales bacterium
GTTGGGGTGGGGTCAGGCGCAGCCGTCGGGGCCGCAACAGCCGATCGCCTCATTCTCGAACTGCTCGGTGTCGCCCTTCTTGACGTACCACTCCCAGCGGGTGTCGTCGGGGCCGTCGACCCAGGTCTCGGTCTTCTCGGCGTAGCAGCAGACCGTGTCGTCGACGCCGGTGGTCTCGAGGCCCTGGTCGGTGAGACGTGCCTCGGCGGCGGTGACCTCACCCGCAGTCTCGGTCTCGACACCGAGGTGGTTGATGGTGCCGCCGCTCGAGTTCTCGAACAGTACGAGCTTGAGCGGGGGGTCGGCGATGGCGAAGTTGGCGTAGCCGGGACGGACCTTGGCTGGTTCGGTGGCGAACATCTTGGTGTAGAAGGCGATCGACTCGTCGAGGTCGGTCACGTCGAGGGCGAGTTGCAGGCGCATCGGGATCACTCCATGTATCGATGAACTTCGAATTGATGTCTGTCGATACCGTGACAGATGAATCGATCTCTGTCAATATGTGAGTCGTGGATTGTTGCCCCCCGCTGCACGACCCCCTCGACGAGACCGACGCAGTCGAGCTCGCCGGGGTCCTCAAGGCACTCGCCGACCCGGCGCGGCTCCGGCTGCTCAGCATCATCGGCTCGGCAGACGATGGTTGGGCCTGCGCCTGCGATCTCCACGAACCGCTCGGTCGTTCGCAGCCAACGGTCAGCCACCACCTCTCGACCCTCGTGAAGGCCGGCCTCCTCGAGCGAGAGCAGCGGGGCAAGTGGGCGTGGTTCCGAGTCCGTGCCGACCGCCTCGTCGCGGTCCAGGGAGCGTTGTCGGTCGTCGATCCCGCCCGGGCCTGAGCCCCACGAGCGGCTGGGGGATTCGCCCAGTGTCGTGGCCGGCGCCGCTGTCGGACCATGTCGGCATGCCCGGCCGCCCCGCTCACGACCGAGACCGATTCAGGGGCGGCGTCGCGCGCGGCGTGAGCGTGGGGATCGCACTGGTGTGCACCGTGATTGCGCTCCTCCCGGTCGTCGTCGCGGCGTTCTTCGTCGGACTCTGTTCGTTGGGGTCCTGTTCGCCACAGGAAGACGCGATCCTCGACCGACTCTGGATCCTGTTGTGGGTGGTGATCGCCGGTGGCACGGCGTTGGCGATCACCGCCGCGGTGAAGGCCCGCCCGGCGATCGCCGGATGGGGAGGGATGGTCCTGTTGCTCGGGTCGGGTTCCGCAGCTGCAGTGCTCAGCAAGGGCCCGGCCGCCTGGAACGGCGACGACGTCGCGATCGTCGGCATGCTGGCCGTCACCGTTGTCGTCGCCGGCGCTGCATCGCACCTCACCCGTGGAACTGGCAGGATGCGATCCATGACGATCGTCCACCGCAGCACGTACCCCGACGTCGAGATCCCCGACATCCCGATCACCGAACTGGTCCTGCGTCGAGCCGACGAGCTCGCTGACCAGCCGGCGATCAGCGATGTCGGCAGTGGCCGTGGGTACACCTTCAGCGAGCTCTCGCACATGATCAAGTCGCTCGCCGGCGGGCTCCAGGCACGCGGGTTCGGGGTGGGTGACACGCTGGCGATCGTGGCGCCCAACGTCCCGGAGTACGCCGTGGTCTTCCACGGCGTCGCCGTCGCCGGCGGGACCAACACCACCATCAACCCCACCTACACCGCCGACGAGATTCGCCATCAGCTCCAGGATTCCGGCGCCACCTTGTTGGTCACCATCGAGATGTTCCTCGAGACCTCGCGGGCGGCGATCGAGGGGACGCAGGTCACCGAGATCATCACGATGGACGGCGTCGAGGGCACGACCGCACTCACGTCGCTCCTGGGCGACCCCATCGAGCAGGTCCCGGTCGATGTGGCCGACCACGTCGTCGTCCTCCCGTACTCGTCGGGCACCACCGGCCTCCCGAAGGGCGTGATGCTGACGCATCACAACCTGGTCGCCAACATCGTCCAGTGCGAACCGATCCTCACCTACGAGCCCGGCGAGGTCGCGATCGCCGCACTGCCGTTCTTCCACATCTACGGCATGCAGGTCCTCATGAACGGCCTGCTCGCCAACGGCGTGCGGGTGCTCTGCATGCCGCGCTTCGATCTGGTCGAGGCGCTGGAGACCATCCAGAACGAGAAGGTGACGCGCTTCTTCGCCGTGCCGCCCATGGTCCTGGCCCTGGCCAAGCACCCCGTGATCGACGAGTACGACCTCTCGTCGCTCGACATGGTCTTCTCCGGCGCCGCGCCGCTCGGCGCAGAGATCGCCCAGGAGGCGGCCGATCGGATCAAGTGCGAGGTGGTCCAGGGCTATGGCATGACCGAGCTGTCGCCGGTCAGCCATGCCACGCCGAAAGGCAACTTCAAGCCCGGTTCGTCCGGTCTCGCCGTCGCCAACTGCGAATGCCGGCTGGTCGACGCCGATGGTGAGGACCAGGACGTCGGTGGTCGAGGCGAGCTGTGGGTGCGGGGCCCGATGGTGATGAAGGGGTACCTCAACAACGACGAAGCGACCCGCAACACCATCGACGAGGAAGGTTGGCTCCACACCGGCGACGTCGCAGAACTCGACGAGAACGGTCACTACTCCATCGTCGACCGGGTCAAGGAGCTCATCAAGTACAAGGGTTTCCAGGTTCCACCCGCCGAGCTCGAGGCCCTGCTCCTCACCAATCCCAAGATCGCCGACGCCGCGGTCATCGGCGTGCTCGATGACGAGGCGGGAGAACTCCCGAAGGCGTTCATCGTCACCGCCCCGGGCCAGGAGTTGTCGGCCGAGGACGTCCAGGCGTTCGTGGCCGACAAGGTCGCCAGCTACAAGAAGATCCGCATGGTCGAGTTCATCGACGAGATCCCGAAGTCGGCGTCGGGGAAGATCCTCCGACGCTTCCTCCGCGACGGGGACTGACGCGCAGCGGCACCATCGCGGCCGATGCCAGTCCTCGACCCACCCGTCCGGCCACCTTGGCCGGACGGGCGAGATCGCGCAGCTTCGGCCCTCCGATGAACCCACGCCGCACGAAGTAGACCCAGAGCGAGGCGCCGATGGCCGCCATCAGCGCGAGGACGGTGCCGTAGGCCCACGGCTGACGGAGCTCGGGCATGTTCTCGAAGTTCATGCCGTAGACACCAGCCAGCAGGGTCGGCACTGCGGCGATCGCGACCCACGCGGAGATCTTTCGCATGTCCTCGTTCTGCTGCAGCGCCACGTCGGTCTGGTAGGCAGTCAGGATGCCGCCGAGCAGGTCGCTGACGACCAGCGACCGGTCCACGACACGGGCCAGGTGGTCACGCATGACCGCCCACGTCCGCTCCTGGACTTCGCCCGTGGACACCACACCGTCGGCCAGGTCGTCCAGGGGATCGATGAGCGCGGCGGCGCCCTGACGGAAGTCGATCGCCTCGCGCTTCAGCAGGTACAGGCGCTTGGTGATGTTGGGCGCGGTGTCGTCGGTGAACGCCTCGCGCTCGAGTCGTTCGACGTCGCCGCGCAGGTCCGCCAGCACCTGGCCATATCCGGCCACCACTTTCTGGAGGATCGCGTGGACGACAGCCCAGGGCCCGTGGGCCATCGTGTCGGTCTGCGCCAGGGTCTGCTGCATGTTCCGCACGTCAGCGGGACCGTGCCGGATGATCGTGAGGAGCAGGTCCTCGCTGATCATCGTCGTCAGCCAGCCGATGTCGACCAGGTCCGCTGCGGCGTCGTAGCGGGCGACCGCTGCGCTCAGCACGACCGTGCCACCATCAACGATCAGACCCGAGGTC
>JBBKVY010000182.1:0-79996 GCA_037968675.1 Acidimicrobiales bacterium
TGAGTGATCAGCTCCGTCGGCACCCCCGTGTCCTCGGCAAGTTGGGTCATACGTCCCCCTGTTGGGAGACGAAGGTTAGCAATTCCCTGGCCGCCGCATCCTGGCGATCATCCCGACCACCGACGAGGTCGACGAGACGGGCCAGGGTGGTCAGCACCACGAGGTCGGGGTCGGCCCTCGAGCGCTCGACGGAAAGGTGACGGAGTCCGACCGATCGGATGAGCAACATGACCGGATCGAGGGCGTCTTCGACCGGTTCCTCGACCGCGAGCCGCGACAACAACGCCGCGACGTCCGGTGACGACGACTCGATCGCTTCGTGGATCGTGCCGGATTCAACGAGTGTCCGGTACGCCTCGATGTGGAGCGGGTCGTCGAAGAGCGCCTCGTCGAGCCAGTCGATGACCGCCTCCGGGCGGTTGACAGCGAGGCGGAGCACTTCGAGTGCCGGCGATCCGGCCCACCCGTTGATTCCTGCCGTCGAGATCTCCCGCTGTGGTCCGGAGCCGGGATCGGCGTCCTCTGCGCCGGGCTCACGTGGACCCGGATCATCAGTGTCGTCGCTCCGCTTGCGGCGACGGGGCTCGTCCTCGGCCTTGCGCCGCTTGACCTGGCCGGATCGGAGACGATCACGCAGTCGCGCCACGTCGACGCGACAACGATCGGCCACCTGCATCAGGTACTGGTCGCGCACCAGATCGTTCGGGTGTTCGACGATCACCGACAACGCATCCTCCGCCGCCCTCGCCCGGTGCTCGGCCGTCGACATGTCGGCGGCGTCGAGGATGCGGTTGAGCCGGAATTCGAGGAACGGGCGAGCATCTGCGACGGCCCGCACGAGGCCCTCGGGGTCGTCGCCGGCCATGTCGCCCGGATCGACACCAGGAGGAAGCGCGGCAACGACGACATCGAGATCGAACTTCGCCTCCCACTGGTAGAAGCGGTCGGCTGCGGCCTGCCCCGCGGTGTCGGCGTCGAACGCCAGCACGATTCGGCGGGCGAACTTGCGGAGCATCTGGACGTGCTCGTCGGTCAACGCGGTGCCGCACGTCGCGACGGCCCGCGGCACGCCGACGCGGAAGAACGCCGTCACGTCGGTGTATCCCTCGCACACGACGACCTCGTCGGCCTCGACGATGCCCGCCTTGGCCCGGTCGAGCGCGAAGAGCACACGCGACTTGTCGTACAGCGGGGTCTGACGCGTGTTCATGTACTTCGCGCCCTCCTCACCCGGCATGATCCGGCCGCCGAACCCGAGAGCGTGGCCGTCGCTGTCGTGGATCGGGAAGAGGAGTCGTCCGCGGAAGAAGTCGTAGGGACGCCCGCGGCTGTTGATTCCGCCGAGCCCGGTCCCCTCCAGGTCCTTCTTCGACAACTTCAACGCGGTGGTCATCTGGTCCCATTCGTCGGGTGCCCAGCCCAGCCTCCAGGCCTTGACCTCGTCGGCGTCGAAGCCACGGCTACGGAGGTACTTGCGCGTTGCCGCCGCGTCGGGGGCCTCGAGCAGGCGGCGGTGATAGAAGTCCTCCGCCTTCTCGACGAGGTCGATCAGCCGCTTCCGCTCGGAACGCGTCCGGTTCTCACCCTCGTTGTCGTAGGTCAGCGTGATCCCGACCTTGGACGCGAGCCGTTCGACGGCCTCGACGAAACCGAGGTGCTCCTGCTCGCGCACGAACGTGATGGCGTCTCCCGACGCCTGACAACCGAAGCAGTGGTACAGCCCGTCGACGGCATTGACGTAGAAGGACCCGGTCTTCTCGGCGTGGAACGGGCACAGTCCCCGGTAGCGCTGACCGACCTGTTTCAGTTGGACGTACTCGCCGATGAGGCCGACGATGTCGGTGGTTGCCCGGACCCGGGCGATGTCCTCGTCGCGGATGCCCACGGGACCGGTCTACTCCGTCCGGATCACGGCGAGTGCCTGTTCCAGGTCGGCGACGAGGTCCGACGCCGACTCGATGCCGACCGACAAGCGGACGAGGTCGTCCGGCACCTCGTTGGCCGTCCCGGAGACCGAGGAATGCGTCATCAGCCCCGGGTGCTCGATCAGGCTCTCGACCGCGCCGAGCGACTCGGCGAGCGTGAAGACCTCGGTGGATTCGCAGAGCGTGCGAGCTGCCGCCACGCCACCGTGCAGGCGGACGCTGACCATCCCCCCGAAACCCGACATCTGCCGCGCGGCGATGGCGTGGCCGGGGTGGTCCGGATCGCCGGGCCAGAGCACGGACGACACCGCCGGATGGGAGGAGAGCATGCCGGCCACGGTCGCAGCGTTCTCACAGTGCCGCTCCATGCGCAGGTGGAGGGTCCGGCACCCGCGGTGAACCAGATACGAGTCGAACGGACCCGGCACGGCGCCGGCGGCGTTCTGCACGAAGCCGACCCGATCGGCGATGGTCGGGTCGTTGGTGGCGACGAAGCCGCCGACGACGTCGGAGTGCCCACCGAGGTACTTCGTGCTGGAGTGCACCACGAGATCGGCGCCCAGGGCGAGGGGCTGCTGGAGCGCAGGTGTCGCGAACGTGTTATCGACCGCGAGGAGCGCCCCCTGTTCGTGGGCGAACGACGCCAGCGCCTCGATGTCGACGACACGGAGCAGCGGGTTGGTCGGCGTCTCGACCCACACCATCCTCGTGGTGTCGTTCCAGGCCGAACGGACCGCGTCGACGTCGGTGAGATCGGTGGTCGCCACCAGGAGGCCCGCCGGAGCGTGGACCTGACGAGCGAGACGGAACGTGCCGCCGTACGCGTCGTCGGACAACAACAGCCCCTCACCGGGCGAGAGCATCCGGAGCACCGCATCCTCGGCCGCGAGGCCCGACGAGAAGGCCATGCCGTGGTCCGCACCCTCGAGCAGGGCGACGTGACGTTCCAGCGCGGCCCGCGTGGGGTTTCCCGACCGGCTGTACTCGAAGCCGCTGTGCTTGCCGACCGCGTCCTGGGCGAACGTCGACGCCAGACTCACATTGGGCACCACGGCGCCCGTCTGTGGATCCGGCCCGCCGGCGCCGTGGACGCACCGCGTCTCGAACTCACTCATCGGACTGCCTCCCCACCGACCGCAGCACGTCGGACCGGCTGATCACTGCCACCGGGTGGCCGGCATCGAGCACGAGCGCCGCCGACGCGTCCTCGAGCGTGTGCACCGCAGCGTCCATCGGTTCGCCGAGTCCGATGGTCGGCAGCGGCGGTCCCACGACGTCGGCCACGGGCCGGTCGAGGATCGATGCGTCCTTCATCACCGCGTCGAGCAGGTCGACCTCGTTCACCGCGCCGACGACCTCGCCCAGCACGACCGGCGGTTCGGCCTTGACGACCGGGAGTTGGCTCACGCCGTACTCACGCATGATCTCGATCGACGTCCGCACCGTCTCCTCGGGATGCGTGTGGACGAGGAGCGGAAGTTCGCGGTCCCGGCCGGTGAGCAGATCCTCGATCAGGGGGCCGCTGGCGCGGAGGAAGCCGTGGTCGGCCATCCATCGGTCGTCGTAGAGCTTGGAGAGGTAGCCGCGGCCGGAATCCGGGATGTGGACGACGACCACTGCGTCCTGGGGCAGGTCGTGGCCCACGTGGAGGGCGGCCGCAATCGCCGTCCCACCGGACCCACCGATGAGAAGCCCCTCGGACCGGGTCACCCGGCGCGCGGTGGCGAACGACTCGGCGTCACTGATGGCCACGATCTCATCGGCGATGTCGGGGTCGTAGGTACTGGGCCAGAAGTCCTCGCCGATTCCCTCCACCAGGTACGGCCGACCGGTTCCACCGCTGTAGACCGACCCTTCGGGATCGGCCCCGATGATCTGGATGTCCGGGTTCTGTTCCTTCAGGAAGCGACCGATACCCGTGATGGTGCCGCCGGTCCCCACGCCGCACACGAAGTGGGTGATGCGCCCTGCGGTCTGCGCCCAGATCTCCGGTCCCGTCGAGTCGTACTGGGCCTGGGGATTGTTGACGTTGTGGTACTGGTCGGGCTTCCACGCATTCGGGCGCTCACGAGACAGCCGATCGGAGACCGAGTAGTAGGAGTCCGGGTGCTCGGGCTCGACGCTGGTCGGGCAGACGACAACCTCGGCGCCGTAGGCGCGGAGTTGGGCGACCTTGTCCGGCGCGACCTTGTCGGGGCAGACGAAGACGCAGCTGTAGCCCCGACGAGCGGCCACGATCGCGAGCCCCACGCCCGTGTTGCCGCTCGTCGGCTCCACGATCGTTCCGCCGGGCTTCAGGACGCCCTCGCGTTCGGCAGCGTCGATCATCGCCAGCGCCGGACGGTCCTTGCTCGAGAAACCCGGATTGAACAGCTCGAGCTTGGCGAGCAGGGTGCAGTCGAGGTTCCGAGCGGTCCGGTCGAGACGCATCATCGGCGTGTCGCCGATGAGTTCGATCAGGTCGTCGGCGACGTCCATCGCCGGCCCGGGATCGGTGATCCACCGGCGCCCGACGCCGTCGTCGACGGTCACGTCAGCATCGGTGTGGAGGACCACCGGGAGGCCGTGGGCATGAAGATCGTCGGCGAGGTCGGCAGCCGTCTGGCCGTCGCCCAGGACGTGCACCCGGTGCGGGAGGTGCGTACGCAGGTCGGCGATCAGCGGGGGCGTCGGCGCGTCGGGTTCGTGCATGACGACCCGGCGCACGCGCGCCCGCAATCGGGCGGGTACTTCGATGTCTCCGACAGCGACGAGTTGATCCACGTCGCCAGTGTGCCGTCTCGGCGCGATCTTCGTGGGCGGATCAGCTGCCGATGGTGTCGAGGAACCGCCCGACCACGCCGTTCCAGAGTTCCGGGTCCTCGAAGTAGGGCGAGTGGCCGGAGCCGGGTACCTCGACGAAGCGGGCGTCCGGCAACAGATCGACTGTCGCCCGGACGACGCCCGAGGGGATGAGCGGGTCTCGCTCCCCCACGATGCAGAGCACGGGACAGGAGATCGTGGCCGCCTCGTGCGCGGCGTGCGTCGCTTCGACGAGGCGCGCCATCAACGTGGCCTGGTCGATCGATCCGAAGTCCCCGATGAGTTGATAGAGGTGCGCACGAGACGCGTCGCGGTCGACCAGGGACCGGTCGAGGGCCGGATGCAGGCCGAGTTCGCTGAGGTCGGTTCCGGTGGCCTCGGTGTGGCGTGGCGCAGCGAAGCCGGCGGTGATCGCCTCGGAGGTCAGTCCGCCGTGCGAGTCGGCGAGCACGATCGTGTGTGCGAAACCGGGGCGGCAGAGCTCGGCGCCGAGGACGGTCCACCCGCCCATCGACTGACCGACCACGTCGGGATGCTCGATGTCGAGCTGGTCGCACACCGCGAGCAGATCACCGGCTGCGACATCGGGCCCGCTCTGGTCGGCCCGGTCGGTCGAGTTGCCGAAGCCGCGGTGGTCCCAGGCCACGACCATCCGGTCGGTTGCGAAATGGGCGATCTGTTGGAACCAGATGGCGTGGTTGCCGCCGAGCCCGTGCGACAGCACCAGCGGCGGCCGGGCCTCGCGGTGTTCCTCGCCGGTGACTTCGACGAAGAGTTCCTCGCCGTCGTGGTCGACGACGAGGGTCCGTCGCGAGGTCGACCGGCGAACGACCGCCGATGTCTCACGCCGTTGCGGGCGATCAGCCACGCACTCCATCTCGACCAGTGCACCGAGTGCGAGATCACACCCACCGACGGTGGTCCGAGCCGGCGGAACCGCGCCGTCGAAGAAGGCGGCGTACGCCTCGTTCATCGCGCCGAACTCGGCCATCTCGGCGATGAAGACGCTCACCTTCGCGACCGAGTCCCAGGTCACTCCGGCCTCGGCGAGGATCCGCCCCATGTTCTCGAGGGTCTGTGTCGTCTGGGCGGCGATGCCGGCGGCGAGCTCGAGACCGTCGGTTGTCCCGAGCGTTCCGGACACGAAGAGCGTGTCGCCGGCCTGGCCGGCGTGGGCGAACTGCGGGAGACGGCCGAGTCCAGCGACGACGATGCGCTCTGCGGGCATCGCCGAACGCTACTGGAGGGTGCTCGCTTCGTCTTCGGGGTCGGGTGCCTTCTTGATCGACGCCACGATGGCGACGGTGAGGACGACGGCGATCACGACGAGCGATGCATACGTGGGCACGTGGTACAGCTCGCTGATGAGCATCTTGATCCCGACGAATGCGAGGACCACGGCCAGACCCTGCTGGAGGTAGGAGAACCGGTTCCGCAGGTCGGCCAGGAGGAAGTAGAGGGCGCGCAGGCCGAGGATGGCGAAGGCATTGGACGAGAACACGATGAACTGCTCCCGACTCACTGCGAGGATCGCCGGGATCGAGTCCACGGCGAACACGACGTCGGACGACTCGATGACGATGAGCACCGCGAGCAACGGCGTCGCCAGGCGTCTGCCCCTCTGCTTCGTGAACAGGTTCTGACCGTCGTACTCGGTGGTCGACGGGATCACCTTGTTCACGAGCTTCAGGAGGGGGTTGTCCTCGGGATGGACGTCCTCGTGACTGGGCCGTAACAGCTTCACTGCGGTGTAGAGGAGGAAGGCGCCGAAGATGTAGATGACCCAGCTGAACCGTTCGAGGATCGCCACGCCGCCGAAGATGAAGACGGCGCGGAGCACGAGCGCCCCGAAGATGCCCCAGAACAGGACGCGGAACTGGTACGCCTGCGGAACGGCGAAGTAGCTCATGATCAACGCCCACACGAAGACGTTGTCGATGCTGAGCGACTTCTCGATCAGATAGCCGGCGTAGTACTCGCCGGCCGCTCCACCTCCCTGCCAGACAAGGATCACCAGACCGAACAGCAGGCTGATCGCGATCCACACCGCGGATTCGATGGCCGCTTCCTTGGTGGTGATCACGTGCGCCGTGCGATGCACCAACAGGAGATCGACCAACAACAGCACCATGACCAGCGCCGTGAACGCGCCCCACACCCACAAAGGTACGTCGAAGTCGACGAACTTCGTGCCGGTGCCGGATTCGGCCGCGAGGAGACTGAGCACCGTCGGGAATCTATCTGGCGACCTCGAGAACGCTGATCAGCAGCGTCAGATGGTGCGCCGATTCCCACGCACGACGCGGACCAGGACCAACAGCAGCACCGACCCGACGATCGAGCCGACCACGCCGCCGGCCTGCACCGCACCGTCATCGATGTCGGCGCCGAAGATGGCGTAGCCGAGGAATCCGCCGAGCAGCGAGCCGGCGACGCCCAACGCCCAGGTACCCGTGATCCCCATGGGATCGGGCCCGGGGACGAGCAGTCGGGCGAGCGCCCCGAAGACGATGCCGAAGACGAGGAGGACGAAGAAGAACCAGATCATGCCTGCCACTATGCCCTGCGCACGGTGGGCCTAGACCAGATCCGTTCTGGTGAGCGCTCGCACCACCTCATGGTCACAAGTACCCACCAGAACGGGATCGGTGGGGCGGGAGTTCGTCGCGGTGGGTCGGGAGCCCGCCGCCGACGGCTTCACAGAGGGCCTGTCTCAGAAACCCAGGCGCTCCTGGAGACGGGCGTGGAGACCGTCGATCGGGACCCGCTCCTGCTCCATGGTGTCGCGCTCACGGATGGTCACCGAGCGGTCGTCCAACGTGTCGAAGTCAATGGTCACGCAATAGGGGGTGCCGATCTCGTCCTGGCGGCGATACCGCCGGCCGATCGCCTGCGTGACGTCGAAGTCGCACATGTAGTGCGGCTGGAGGATCGAGAGCACCTCGTCCGACACGCCGACCAGATCGTCCTTCTTCGACAGGGGGAGGATCGCGACCTTGTACGGCGCGATGCGCGGGTGGAAGCGCAGAACGGTCCGGGTGTCGTCGTTGACGGTCTCTTCGTCGTAGGCGGCCATGAGAAACGCCATGGCGGTCCGTGTGGCGCCGGCGGCGGGTTCGATCACGTGCGGCACGTATCGCTCGTTGGCCTGCTGGTCGAAGTACTCGAGCTTGGTGTTCGAGGCCGTGGCGTGTGCGGTGAGATCGAAGTCGCCGCGGTTGGCGATGCCCTCGAGCTCGTCCCAGCCCCAGGGGAACAGGAACTCGACGTCGGACGTGCCCGAGCTGTAGTGCGACAGTTCGTCGTCGTCGTGGGCACGGAGCCGCAGGCTCCGCTCTGGCATCCCGTGTTCCAGGTACCACTGGTACCGGGTGTGGCACCAGTACTCGTACCACTCCTTCGCGTCGTCGGGCGGCACGAAGAACTCCATCTCCATCTGCTCGAACTCGCGGGTTCGGAAGACGAAGTTGCCCGGTGTGATCTCGTTGCGGAACGACTTGCCGATCTGGGCGATGCCGAACGGCGGCTTCTTGCGCGACGTCTCCAACACGTTCTTGAAGTTGAGGAACATGCCCTGCGCCGTCTCTGGCCGCAGGTAGACCTCGTGGCCGGCCCCTTCCACGGGACCAGCGAACGTCTTGAACATGAGGTTGAACTGGCGCGCCTCGGTGAAGGTGCCCGATTTGCCACACGATGGGCAGGTGTCCTGGTCCTCGAGCTTGTCGAGACGGTGGCGGGTCTTGCACGCGGTGCAGTCGACGAGCGGGTCGGTGAAGTTCGACAGGTGGCCCGATGCCTCCCACACCGGCGGCGGGGTCAGGATCGACGCATCGAGGCCCACGACGTCGTGGCGCAGTTGGACCATCGACCGCCACCAGGCGTCCTTGACGTTGCGGAGGAGCAAGACACCGACCGGGCCGTAGTCGTAGGTCGACCGGAAACCGCCGTAGATCTCGGCCGACGGGAACACGAAGCCCCTGCGCTTGCAGAGGTTGACGACCGTGTCGAAGAGATCAGCATCGGGGGCGGGGGCGCTCATAGGGCCGGGAGCCTACCGACGGGGTCGGCCACGGCCGGAAGGCGTATCGACCCGGACGCGCCGGTCCGACACGCTCTCGTTTGGTAAACCGGCGCGGTGACCGATCTCCAGTACACGCTCGCCTCGCCGACGCAGTCGGCCCGCGACGTCACGGCCGTGATGGGACGACGGACCCTCGCTTGGGTCATCGACCTGGTGCTGTATCTCGCGTTCGCCGTTGCCCTCTTCGCGCTCCTCGCGGAATACGTCGACGTCACCCCTGGCTCGGCGTTCTTCGACGCGTGCGAGCGCCTCCGTTCACTGGACAGTGATGCAGCGGCCGGGTGCCTCGAGATCGGCGATCGCGCCTACATCACCTCGAACGCCGACAACGCCTGGCAGACGTTGGCGGCATTCGGCTACTTCCTGTTCTTCGTGCTGAGCCAGGGTCTGCTCGGCGGTTCGCCCGGCAAGCTGCTCACGGGCCTGCGGGTCGTGAACGAGCAGGGAACCCGCGCCGGCGTCGGTCGAAGCCTGCTCCGCACGATCATGTGGATCGTCGACGGTGCGCCGTGGTTCGCGCCGATCGTCGGCTTCGTCACGGGCCTCACGACCAACGGCCACCGGCGGGTCGGTGACATGGCGGCGAATACCTACGTCGTGGCACGCGGCGACGTCGGTCAGCCGGTCACCACCAGCGCCGCAGTGTTGCCGCCGTCCCAGAGCCATTGGGGAGCTCCGCCTCCTGTCGGTGGACCCGCGGCTGCTCCCCCGGTGTCGCCGGCGGGTGCCGCGCTACCGCCGCCGACCGACGCCCAACCGGCATCTCCCTACTCGTCGGCTCCCGCCACACCAACGGTGGCCGACCTCACGCCCGACATCTCCGGCGTGCCCGACGAGTCTCCGGCACCGCCCCCGATCCCCGACAACGCCGCGCCGACGTGGACACCCCCGACCCTGGACGACCCGACCTCCGGCGACGCGATGCGCGAGCCAGACAGCGTCGCCGACGAGCCGCCTGCGACCCCGGAGATCGACGGGCCGGTGGACATCGCAACGCCCCAGGTCGAAGCGAGCGACGAGTGGTGGTCGGGACCCGAAGCCGAACCGATCTCGGCAGAGCCCGCGCCGGACGCCGCTCCGGAGATGCCCACGTGGGATGACCCCAGTCCGACGCCGGACACGACCGGCGACTCCTGGGCGCCGCCCACGACACCGGGGAGCGACATCGCCGAGGCAGAGAACACGAGCCCCACCGCAGGCCCCGCTCCTTTCACGGCTCCCGGTGCCGACCCGGTCGCCGACGCACCGGCCGCACAGGAACCCGCGCCACGGCCACCACCCCAGTGGGACCAGGCACGCAACACCTACATCCAGTGGGAACCCGCAGACCAGAAGTGGCTGCATTGGGACGAACCCGCCCAACGCTGGAAAGACATCGACACGTGACACCCGACGGCTACATGCGGTGTTGATCGAGCATGTGGGGGGTCCGGAGCCGACGCTCGAGGTGATGTTCGACCGCTTCGATCGCGATGGCGCCCACCTCGGCCACGGCCGGTGACGGTTCTTCGTCCAGGACCGACGCCAACCCACCCCCGAGGATCGCTCGGAGCAGGCGGAGCGCCTCGGGCGAGACCTTTCGTCCCTGTCGACAGTCCGGGCAGAGCATGCCGCCCGCCAGCAGGTCGATGGCGACCAGCGGGTCGCCGTTGCCACAGGCGACGCACACGCCGACCTCGGGCTGGAACCCCTCGTGGGCCAGGACCTTCAGGTAGAAGGCCGGGACGACCACCGGGTTCTCACTCGCCTCGATCGTGCGCAGCACCCCGACGAGCATCGAATACCGACGCCGGTCGACCTCACCCTCCATCGCGATCTGATCGATCACCTCGAGCACCCCGACCGCCGAGCCGTACCGATCGAGGTCGTCGCGGATCGCCCGGAACGTGTCGATCGACTCGACCTGCGTGACGATGTCCAGGTTGCGCCCTTCGTAGAGTTGGAGGGCGACGTGCGAGAGGGGTTCGAGCCGGGAGCCGAACTTGCTCTTGGTCTTGCGGACCCCCTTCGCGACCGCCCGCACCTTGCCGTGTTCCGCGGTGGCGAACACGACGATGCGGTCGGCCTCGCCGAGCTTGTAGGTCCGGAGCACCACGCCCTCGTCGCGGTACAGGCCCGGCACTAGGGCTCCCGGCGTTCAAGCATCGTCGAGTCCGCCGAAGCGGCGGGTCCGCTCCTGGAACTCGCGCACCGACTCGAAGAGGTGCTCGCGGCGGAAGTCGGGCCACAGGACCTCGGGGAAGACCAGTTCGCTGTACGCCAGTTCCCACAGCAGATAGTTGGAGATGCGGTGCTCGCCCGAGGTGCGGATCATGAGGTCGGGGTCGGGCATCTCGGGGTCGTACAGATGCTTGGCGATGGTCTTCTCGGTGATCTTCGACGGCTCGATCCCCGAGGCGGCGATCCGGCGGACTGCATCGACGATCTCGGCGCGCCCGCCGTAGTTGAACGCGATCGTGAGCGTCATCCGGGTGTTGTCCTGGGTGAGCTCGAGCGCCTCGTCCATGCGCCTGAGCACCCGCTTGGGCACCCGTCGGTCACGACGTCCGATGAACCGCATCCGCACGTTCTGTTCGTGCAACTCGTCACGTCGGCGGAGCAGCAGGGACTCGTTGAAGTTCATGAGGTACCGGACCTCATCGGTGGGCCGCCTCCAGTTCTCGGTCGAGAACGCGTAGACGGTGAACCACCGCACCCCGAGGTCGAGACAGCCGTAGGTCGCGTCGAGAAGTGCTTCCTCACCGGCGGCGTGGCCTTCGGTGCGTTTCCGGCCGCGTTGCTGCGCCCAGCGACCGTTGCCGTCCATGACGGCAGCGATGTGCGCGGGCACGCGCTTCGGATCGATGCCGGGAACGTCCATCCCGGCCGACGCTACTGGTGGTCATGGGACGACCGGCGGTCCTCCGGGACGGAATCTGCAACACGGTGCGGTAGAAGGGTGCCCGTGAAGGAACGCCTCGCATCCGTGCCGGTGATCGGGTGGATGCTGCGCGTCCAGGATCGCTTCGCCGAGGTCCGGGGCACGGCCTTGGCCAACGGCATCGCGCTCCAGACCTTCCTGTCGATCTTCCCCCTGCTCATCGTCGGCGTCGCCATCGTGGGGTTCGTCTCCGTGGACGACCCCGACTTCGCGGACACACTCGTCGACAACCTGAACCTCGAGGGGGACAACGCCCAATCGTTCACCGACGCCATCGAGAATGCGCAGAACTCGCGGCAGGCGGCGTCGATCATCGGACTCGGCGGTCTGCTGTTCACCGGCTTGAACCTGGTCGCCGCGGTCCAACGCTCCGTCGACGTCGCCTGGCAGACCTTCGGCAAGGGCGTGATCGAGAAGCTCAAGGCGATGGCGTGGTTGGGCGGCGCCACGCTCATCTTCGTGGCCTCGTTCGGTCTGAGCATCGCGCTCAACGTCCTGCCGGGCTTCCTCGCACCCCTGTCGCTCCTCGCCGGATTCGGGGTCAACGTCGTGCTGTTCCAGTGGACGTTCACGGCGCTCGGGCGGGTGCCGGTCGGCTGGCGGGCGCGACTCCCGGGCGCACTCCTGTGCGCGTTCGGCTTCGAGGTCATGAAGGTCATCGGCTCGGTGTATGTGCCCAAGCTCGTGGCCGACTCGTCGGCGCTCTACGGCTCGCTCGGCGTCGTGTTCGCAGTGCTGGCCTGGCTGGCGATCTTCGGTCGACTGATCGTGTACGGATCGATCGTCAACGTCGTGCAGTGGGAGGCTACGCACGGCACCGTCCGCATCCAGATGGACGCACCCCGCATCCCTGGCGCCATCGCGCTCGAGGCCAATCGCAACGGTGCGGTGATCGACGCGCTCGAGGAGTGACACGATGTCTACAGGCACACGGCCGGCCAAGACATCGGACGTCGACACGATGCAGGACATAGGGGCGCTCGCCGGCATGCGCTTCGCCCAGGTCGACGACCCACGCATCGCCGCCTGCGCCGACGACGACCCGGTCGACTCGGACGAGCTACGGACCTGGATCGACGGAGGTCATGCATGGGTCGCGCTCGACGACGACGTCGTCGCCTGGAACCGGCCGTACTACGAACGACGCGGATTCCGGATCCTGACGAGCGACGAGATCGGACGAGAGCTGTCGGCGCGGGTGGCCGAGGAGGAAGCGCACGGGCTTCTCGCCGAGCTGCGCGTCTGCATGGGCCGACCTGTCTGATCCGACCGCTACCGTCGACACGATGCCGACACCGACATCACCGGAGTTGGCCGATGCGCTGGCCTCAGTGGTGGCCGAGCTCCCGGGCGGGGGCGAGGTACGCGACGGCCAGCGCGAGATGGCCGCGGCCGTCGAGTCGACGATCCAGTCGGGCCAGCACCTCGTCGTGCAGGCGGGCACCGGCACCGGCAAGACGCTCGCCTACCTGCTGCCGGCGGTCAGGAGTCACGGGCGTACGGTCGTCGCCACCGCCACCAAGGCGCTCCAGGACCAGGTCGCAGCCAAGGACCTGCCGTTCCTGGAGGAGCACGTCGGTGGATTCACGTGGGCGGTGCTCAAGGGTCGGTCCAACTACCTGTGCCGCCAGCGGGTGCAGGAGTTGCTCGACGATCGCGAGGGAAAGCTCGACGTCACGACCGATGATCCGGGCCTGGTCTCGGTGCTCCAGTGGGCCGAGTCGACCGAGATCGGCGACCGCGCCGAACTCGCCGTCGAGCCCCGTGGCCCGGTGTGGGATGCAGTGAGCGTCGGTTCCGACGAGTGCCCCGGTGCCGCCAAGTGCCCCAAGGGTGAGACGTGCTTCGCCGAAGGTGCGCGCCGGCGCGCGGCCGAGGCCGACGTCGTCGTCGTCAACACCTATCTGTACGGGACGCACCTCGCCGCGGGAGGCGTGATCCTGCCGCCGCACGATCTGGTGGTGCTCGACGAGGCCCACCGATTCGAGGAGGTCATCTCCTCGACCGCCGGCGCCGAGCTCACGACCGGTCGGGTCAACGCGGCAACGTACGCGATCGGCCGGGTCATCGCCGACGACACGTTGATGTCCGGGATCCTCGCCATCACGACCAAGCTGGGCGACGTCCTCGACGGACTCATCGGTCAACGCCTCGACCCGCCACCGAAGGCGCTCGTGACCCAGCTCACCCAACTCCGACCGAAGCTCGACGAAGCCGCTGCAGCGCTCCGCAAGGTCCCCGACTCGCAGCCCGACGTCGTTGCCCGCCGCAACCGAGCGAACCAGCAGCTCACCGGACTCCTCCAGGACCTCACCACTGCCACCGTCGTGCCCACCGGCAGCGTCGCATGGGTGGAAGGGCGCGCCGGGTCGGCCCGGCTGCGCATCGCACCCATCGACGTGGCCGCGCTCCTCGCCGATGTCCTGTGGGACGAGACCACCGCGGTCCTGTGCTCGGCCACCATCCCGCCGAAACTGCCCGAACGCCTCGGTATGCCGAGGTCGACGCAGGTCCTCGACGTCGGATCGCCGTTCGACTACGAGAAAAATGCCGTCCTGTACTGCGCGTCGCAGCTGCCCGACCCGCGGGGCAACGGCCGGGCCGATGCGGTGCACGACGAGATCGAGGCCCTCATCGAGGCGGCGGGCGGGCGCACCATGGCGCTGTTCACGTCGTGGCGGGCGATGCAGGAAGCGGTCGAAGTACTACGCAGCCGTCTCGACACCGAAGTGATCGCGCAGGGCGAACTCCCGAAGCCGATGCTCCTCGAACGCTTTGCCGCCGAGCCCGAGACGAGCGTGTTCGCCACGCTGTCGTTCTGGGAGGGCGTCGACATCCCGGGCGACGCGCTCACCTGCGTGATCATCGACAAGCTCCCGTTCGCCCGGCCCGACGATCCGTTGCTCGAGGCACGACGCGAACAGGTCGGGCGGAACGCGTTCGGGCTGATCGATCTCCCACGGGCGATCACGACCCTCGCGCAGGGCGCTGGTCGCCTGATCCGTTCCTCGACCGACCAGGGCGTCGTCGCCGTGCTGGATCCCCGGCTCGCGACGGCCAGCTACCGCTGGGATCTCGTCAACGGACTCCCCCCGATGCGACGGACCAAGGACCGGGCCGAGGTGGTCGAGTACCTCCGGTCGCTGCGGACGGACTGACCCGATGCGGAGCATCTCGGCCGTCGCCGTGTTCTCTGGGCCCATCGTCCTGACCGGCTATCTGGTCGGCTCGCTCACCGCCGCGTGGATCCACCGCGACGACGACCCGCGACCCTCGGACGGACTGGTCGAGGCATTCGTGGCCGTCGCGTCGTCGACCGTCGCCTGGTGGACCATCCAGGAACTGTCGCCGGGAAGCGCCTTCTCGCGTATCGGCTACTTCTCGAACCAGGTCCTGTCGGCGTGGCACTCCGTCGCACTGTGGACCGGCGTCGCCGTCGTCGCCGGCATCTGCGCACCGGTGTTCCGGCGATTCCGGGGAGGCACCGGCCTCGCGGCGTCGGCCGCACTGTTGGGCATCCACTTCCCGTGGTTCCTCTTCGGCTGTGCCGGCGCGGCCCTCGCGGCCTTCGCCGTCGCCCGATCGGTCCGAGTTGCCTACGCCGTCGCCATCGGCGTGCTCCTCCCGGCCGCGTGGCTGGGGTGGGTGCTCGAGTGGCAGCCGGGATGGGGGCTGGCACCCGGACCCGAAGCGACGGTCTGGGCGATGGTCCTCACGATGGTCCTCGGCGTGCGGTGGTGGAGCGATCGCGTTTCTGCAACCCCGGGGTACTGAGGATCTACGCTCACGGTCAACGACTGACATTTCGGGGGTACGAGACGTGTTCGATCTGGTGATTCGCAACGGCCTGGTGGTCGACGGAACGGGTCGCGAGCCCTTCGTCGCCGACGTCGGCGTGGACGGCGACCGCATCGCGGCGATCGGGCCGGACCTCGGCCAGGGGTCGCGAGAGATCGACGCCACCGATCGCATCGTCACGCCAGGCTTCGTCGACGTGCACACCCACTACGACGGCCAGGCCACCTGGGACAGTGAGCTCGCGCCGTCCACACCCCATGGCGTCACGACCATCGTGATGGGCAACTGCGGCGTCGGCTTCGCCCCGGTGAAGCCCGACCGCCACCAGTTCCTCATCGAGCTGATGGAAGGCGTGGAGGACATCCCCGGCACCGCGCTGTCGGAGGGCATGTCGTGGAACTGGGAGAGCTTCGAGGAGTACCTCGACGTGCTCGACGGTGGCGAGTACGCCGCCGACATCGCGGCGATGATCGCTCACGGACCGGTCCGGGCCTACGTCATGGGCGACCGCGGCGCCAAGAACGAATCGGCCAGCACGGACGACATCGCCGAGATGGCGGCCATCGTGACCCGGGCGGTGGAGGCCGGCGCCAAGGGGTTCTCGACCAGCCGGACCGTCGCCCACCGGGCCCTCGACGGCGAACCCGTCCCGGGCACCTACGCACCCGAGGACGAACTCTTCGCCCTCGGCCGGGCCGTGAAGGCCGCCGGCAAGGGCATCTTCGAGGTCGCGCCCGCGGGTGTCGCCGGTCCCGACCACGTCTCTCCCGACACCGAGATCGACTGGATGTGTCGTCTGGCCGCCGAGGCCGGCGTGCCCGTCACGTTCCTCATGCTCCAGACCGACGACGTGCCGGACGACTGGCGCAAGCACCTCGAGCTGATCACCCAGGCCCGCGACGCGGGTCACGACATCACCGCCCAGGTCGCCGGTCGCCCGTTCGGTCTGCTCATGGGGCTGACCGCACGGCACCGCTTCCTCGACACGCAGGCGTTCGCCCCGCTGGTGGGTCTGCCGGTGAGCGAACAGGTCGAACGGATGCGCGACCCCGAGCTCCGCGCCGCACTCATCGCCGAGTCGCGCGCCCAGATCGAATCGCTCCGGGCCGACATGCCCGAGATCGCCAAGGCGCTCGACACCTGGGACCGGAGCTTCCCGCTCGGCGACCCGGTCGACTACGAGCCGGGCTACGAGGACTCGATCGCCGGCATCGCCGAAGCAACCGGTCTCGACCCGCTCGAGGTGTATTACGACTGCCTGCTCGAGCGCGATGGCCAGTCGATCGTGATGATGATGTTGCTCAACTACAGCTACGGGAACGGTGACGCGCTCCACGAGATGTTGAACAACCCGTCGGCCGTGCTCGGACTCGCCGACGGCGGCGCCCACTGCAACATGATCTGCGACGCCTCGACCCCGACGTGGATGCTCACCCATTGGGCACGGGACCGGACCCAGGGGCCACAGATCCCGCTGCCGACGGTGATCAAGAAGCTCACCGCCGACACCGCAGCCCTCTTCGACTTCGACGACCGTGGCCGACTCGAGGTCGGACTCCGGGCCGACATCAACGTCATCGACCACGATCACCTCACGCTCCACGAGCCGCACATGGTCGCCGACCTGCCGGCGGGCGGGACCCGGTTCATCCAGGAGGCCCAGGGCTACGACTACACGATCGTCGCCGGCCAGGTCACCAGGGACCACGACCAGTTCACCGACGCCCGCCCAGGGCGTCTCGTCCGCTCGTAGCGCCGCTCGTCGGTCCTAGAAGCCCAGATCGTCGAGGTCGGACGGCCGACGCTGCCAGTCCTTCTTCACGTTGACCTGGAGTTCGAGGAAGGCGCCGTCCTTGAGCTGCCTGCGGACGCGGGTGCCGACCTCCTTGAGGACCGAACCCTTCTTCCCGATCACGATCCCCTTCTGCGAGTCGCGCTCGACCAGGATCTCGACCCGGATGTGGGGCCACTCGAGCTCGGTGACGCGGGTGGCGATCGAGTGTGGGAGCTCCTCGCGGGTCACCGCCAGCAGTTGCTCCCGGACCAGCTCGGCCACCCAGAACTCATCCGGCTGATCGGTGATCATGTCGTCGGGGTAGAACTGCGGACCCTCGGGGAGCCGATCGATCAGATGCTCGACCAACTCGTCGACGCCCTCGCCCGTCTTCGCCGAGACGGGGAAGTACGCCGACACATCGAACTCGCCCGCGGTCGACAGCTGGGCGAGGACCTGCTCCGGCTTCGCGATGTCGGCCTTGTTGATCACCACGATGCCGTCCTTCGGCACCCGCTGGGCGACGAAGCGGTCGCCTCGCCCGATGGGCTGGGTGGCGTCGATCAGGAAGCACACGATGTCGACATCGCCGATCGCGCTGGTGGCGGTTGCGTTGAGCCGATCGCCGAGGGCGGTGACGGGTTTGTGGATCCCTGGCGTGTCGACGAACACGAGCTGCGCATCCGGGCGGTTCAGCACGCCGCGGATCTGGTTCCGGGTGGTCTGGACCTTGTCGGAGACGATCGAGACCTTCTCCGCCAGTATCCGGTTCAGCAGCGTGGACTTGCCCACATTGGGCCGCCCGACGAACGTCACGAAGCCGCTTTTCATGCGGCTTCCTCTTCCGGTCTCATGCGGATTCCCGATCGCGCAGGCGGTCGATGCGGACCATGCCGATGCGGCGACCCTGGACCCGGGCAGCGGTGAGTCGGTGGCTGCCGAGATCGACGGTCTCGCCCTCGACGGGGACGTGGCCGAGCGTGCCGAACACCAGCCCGCCGACGGTGTCCCAGTCGCCCTCGGGGAGGTCGGCGTCGAGGAGGTCGTTGACCTCGTCGAGCGGCATGCGGGCGTTGACGCGGTAGGCACCGCCGGGCAACGGCTCGGCCATCGGATCCTCGACATCGAACTCGTCGACGATCTCGCCCACCAGTTCCTCGATCAGGTCCTCGAGCGTCACGAGACCGGCGACACCGCCGTATTCGTCGATCACGATCGCCATGTGGAACTGCTCGCTCTGCATCTCTGGGAGGAGCCAGGAGACCCGTTGCTGTTCGGGCACGAACCGGGCTTGGCGGACGTGATCGCCCACCGCGTGCCCGCCGTTGCCGTCGCGCTCGGCCCGCATCAGGTCCTTGGCATAGGCGATGCCGACGACGTCATCGATGCTCTCGCCGGTGACCGGTATTCGGCTGTAACCGTTGAGGATCACGACCTCCATCACGTCGCTGATCTGCCACGGTGCCTCGACGCTGACCATGTCGGGTCGCGGGACCATGACCTCACGCACGATGGTGTCGCCGAACTCGATGATCGACTCGATGAGCGCATGCTCCGACGTCTCGATCACGTCGGCCTCGACCGCAACCTCGGCGAGGGCGAGCAGTTCCTCCTCCGAGACCCGTGGTCGCTCGGTGTCGTCGATGCCGTCGCTACGACGACGCACGAACGACGACATCGCCGCGCCGAGCAGTCCGAGCAGCGGGATGCGACCGATGCCTCGGAGCAGTGTCGAGACCCGGAGTGCGACCTGATCGGTCTGGACCAGCGCGACCGTCTTGGCCAGCGCCTCGACGACGCCCAGGAGGACCACCAGCGCCGCGGCGATGGCCAACCAGACCGTGGCCGACCATTCGCGACCCCGTCCGAGGGCGACGATCAGACCGACCACGCCCACCTGCGCGACCAGGCGGGAGACGAGCACCGAGCCGAGGTTTGCTTCACGGCGGTGCAAGAGGTCGACCAGGGTGTCGGCCCGCTCCTGACCCTCGTCGACCATGGTGGTGGCTCGCGCCACCGACAGGTGCACCAGCACCGTCTCACACAGAGACAACACCCCGACGAGGCCGAGGAGTACGAGCACCGCGCCCGCGGTGAAGGCGACGTTCATCGGGTCCTCAGGTGACGTGGAACCGGCCGAGCAGGTCGCGCTCGCGCGATTGCATCGCCTCGGTCTCCTCGGGTTCGGCATGATCCATGCCGAGCACGTGCAGGATGCCGTGGACCACCAACAGCGCGATCTCGTCTTCGACGGTGCCGCGGTGGTGCGGGCTCCCGGCGTGCTCGGACGCCTGGGCGGCGGCACGGGCCGGGCAGACGACCACGTCGCCGAGCAGCACCGGGAGATCGTCGGGCATCGGGGCGGGCCGGTCAGGACCGGTCGTCCCGTTGTCGGGCCACCGGCCCTGCTCGATGGGGTCGTTGTCGATGGGGAACGCCAACACGTCGGTCGGGCCATCGGCCCCCATGTGCCGTTCGTTGAGATCGGTCATGGTCACGTCGTCGACGAAGAGCAGACTCAACTCGGCGCCGCGACACACCTTCGCGTCCGCCAACACGTGCTCGGCCAGATCGACCCACCGGGCGACGTCGACGTCCACGGCTTCCTGCTCGTCGACGCCGAAGACCACGGCTCGCTTCACGTCCGACGCGGTCACGTCGGCGACGACCGTTCGTAGGCGTTGACGATGTCCTGCACGATCCGGTGACGGACCACGTCGCGGGAACCGAGATGTATCCACGACAACTTGTCGATCCCGGCCAGGACCCGCTCCAGGTCGGCGAGGCCCGACCGGTTGCCGGCCACGTCGACCTGCGACGTGTCGCCGGTGACGACCACCTTCGAGCCGAATCCGATGCGGGTCAGGAACATCTTCATCTGCTCGGGCGTGGCGTTCTGCGCCTCGTCGAGGATGATGAAGCTCGCGTTGAGA
This sequence comes from Acidimicrobiales bacterium, assembly GCA_037968675.1. Lineage (GTDB taxonomy): Bacteria > Actinomycetota > Acidimicrobiia > Acidimicrobiales > Salinilacustritrichaceae > Salinilacustrithrix. The sequence continues at coordinate 20,234 of JBBKVY010000182.1, forward strand.
GTCCGCCCACGCATGAAGGCGAGGGGCGCGACCTCGACCAGGTTGCGTTCGAGCAGGCGCTGTGCGCCGTCGGGGTCGACCATGTCGTAGAGGGCGTCGTAGAGGGGGCGCAGATACGGGTCGATCTTGGCCATCAAGTCGCCGGGGAGGAACCCGAGCCGCTCGCCGGCCTCGACCGCGGGGCGCGTCAGGATGATGCGTTCGACCTCGTCGCGCTGGAGGGCCTGGACCGCCATGGCCACCGCGAGCCACGACTTGCCCGTGCCGGCCGGTCCGATGCCGAACGTGATCACGTTGTCGCGAATGGCCTCGATGTACCGGCGCTGGCCCTGGGTCTTGGGTCGGACCGAGTTGCCCTTGGCCGAACGGAGGATCTCGCTGGCCAGCAGTTCCGACGGCTTCTCGTCGTGCCTGACCATGTCGATGGACCGCTGCACGGTGGAGGTGTCGAGCAGTTGCCCGTCGGCCACCAACAGCACCAACTCGCTGAACACCCGGGCCACGGGCTCGGCGTTGGGCCCGTCGATGGTGATCTCGGTGCCCCGTACGTGGATGTCGGTGCCGGGAAACGCCTCCTCGACCAGCCGGAGGATCTGGTCGCGCTGACCGAGCAGCCCGACCATCAGGTGGTTCCCGGGCACGTTGACGGTCACCTGGGAGGGCACCGGCGAATCTGGCAGTTGGGTCTCTGACACGATCGCTCGGAGCCTACCGTCGGGCCTGATGGATCGCTTCGGGGAGACGCCACGTCACGATGCGGACGCCGGGGCAGCGATGGCCATCGGCGCCGCCGACGTCCTCGGTGGTGCCGACGTGCTGGGCCGGTCGCTCGAGCGATGGGCGGCGGAGGCCAGGGTCGACGACGCAGCGAGGGCGAGGATCCGCGCCCGATGGATGCGCATCCAGTCCGAGGAGGCGGCGAGCCTGGTCGGCACCATGATCGATCTGGCCGAACGGCGCCGGCCGGTCGTCCTCGACGTGGGCGAGCACCGGTTCCGCGGTGTGCTGGCCGGCATCGGTGGCGACTTCGTGGCGGTCCGGACCGACCGGGGTCAACAGGTGCTCGTGCGGACCGACGCGGTCGATGTCATCCGCTCCGAGCCGGGCGGTGTCGACGTGCGCGGCGACCGAGCGCCGCTGGTCGACCTCGACCTGGACGGCGTTCTCGGGCCCGTGGCCGCCGACCGTCCCGACGTGCTCGTCCGGACCCGGTCGGGCGTGACCACACGCGGCGAACTGCGCAGCGCGGGCACCGACGTGATCCGTCTGCGCATCGACGGCGACCCGCCGACGCCCACGTGGATCCCGACCGCGTCGATCGCCGTCCTCGTCCTCGACCCATAGACCCCGACGACCACGAGGACTACGACGGTTGCGACTACGACGCCTCGACCGAATGGTCCGTGGTGGTGTCCGGCGACAGATGGTCGAGGGTGCCGGGCTCGATGCGGGACTGTTCGATGAAGGCTTCGACGTCGACGCGCTTGACCCGGATGACCCGACCGAAACGGTACGCCGCCAGGTCGCCCTGGTTGATGAAACGGTACAACGTGCGGGTCGTGATGCCGAGTGACTTGGCGGCGTCTGCGGTCGACAACCAGTCGACGGTTCCGGTCATGGATGTGTCCTCCTGCCCGTGGTCCGGGACACCATACATGACTGACCACACTTCTGCCATACTCTCGACTCGTTCGATGTGTTTCCATGTGGCTCGCCCATCTGCCATGATCCCTGCAAGGATCAACGGAGACTGACGCAGGGACAGGGGACAGCCCCCCGATGTCGGAACGGGAGAGAGCGACGTGGCCACAGTGACCCGGCGGGACGGGAACAGCGACGGAACGACCACGGGTCGTCGGGTCGAACGCCACGTGGGGCTGCCGTCCGGGCGTGCAGTGATCGGTGGCCTGCTGATGGCACTCGCTGCGGTCGCCACGTTCCTCGCCTACGCGAACGCCACCGCCGACGACTCCATCGACGTGCTCATCGCTGCTCGCCCGCTGCGCACCGGCGACACCATCACGGCAGCCGACGTCGAGTTGGTCGCTGTCGAGTTGCCGGGTGACGTACGGGGTCTCTTCGGCGACTCCCGAGCCGCCATCGGCCGACAGATGGTGGCTGCGTTGGACGAGGGCGAGTTCCTGCAGGCGTCCGCCACCGTGAATCCGGTCGACGGTGACGAGACGCTCGAGATCGCCGTCTCACTCCCCGGCAATCGAGCCGTGAGTGGTCTCGCCGCAGGCGAACGGGTGGACATCTTCTCGACGTGGAGCGGTGACGTGACCGAGCTCATCGCCGTCGACGCACGTGTGTTGGAGTCCAGCGGCGACTCCACGGCGCTGCTGTCGGGAGGCGAGCAGGTCGTCGTTCGGCTGGCGCTCGCCGATTTCGCGCAGGTCGAGGCCGTCGTCCACGCCCAGGCGGCGGGTGACATCACGATGATCAGATCGGCGATCGGCACCGAGCTCGAGGATGTGGGCCGGGAGTACCGACCGCTGGCGAGCAGCGCCGCCGGGAAGACCGACGAGGACGGCAGCTGATGGCGGGCGAGCGCTATGTCGCGTTGGGCCTCGCTCGCGTCCGCGCGCCGTGGTTCACGGAGGTGGCGCGATGGGCGACATCGGGATCGCTGGCGATGGACTTCGTCAAGACGATGTCGACAGACGAGGTGCGGGCACGACTCGACTCCGGCAGACCGTTCTCCGCTCTCCTCATCGACGGCGGCTTGTCCGGCGTCGATCGAGACCTTCTCGAGCTCGCCCGCGAGCGAGGAGCCGCAGTCATCGTGGTCGCCGTCGATTCGGGCAGGGACTGGACGAGCCTGGGTGCGGCGGCGACGCTTCCGCCGGACTTCGACCGGTCGGCGCTGGAGGCTGCGCTCGCAGAGCACGCGGCGCCGATCGGCGCCGCTGACGACCTACCCGGGCAACCATCGTTCGACGAACCAGTGCCCGGCTTCCGAGCGCGAACCGTCGCCGTGACCGGACCCGGAGGAACTGGACGTTCCCTCGTCGCCGCCGCGCTCGCCCAGGGCTTCGCCACCGACGTCGCCCACAGCGACACGGTGCTCCTCGCCGACCTGGCCCTCCACGCCGACCAGGCCATGCTGCACGACGCACGCGACGTGATCCCCGGCGTCCTCGAACTGGTGGAGGGACATCGATCGGGCTCCCCGTCTCCCGACGAGGTGCGGTCCCTCACCTTCGACATCGTCGGCCGCCGCTACCGGTTGCTCCTCGGCCTCCGGCGCCATCGTGACTGGACAGCACTTCGCCCTCGCGCACTCCGGGCCGCACTCGACGGTCTGCGGCGCTCGTTCACGCTCGTGGTCGCCGACGTCGATGATGACCTCGAAGGAGAGTCGCTCACGGGGTCGGCCGATGTCGAGGACCGGAACCTGCTCGCCCGAACAACGATCGCCATGGCCGATGTCGTCGTGATCGTCGGGATCGGCGGCCCCAAGGGCGTGCACTCCCTCCTCCGTGTCGTCCGAGACTGCCTCGCCGCCGGCGTGCCTTCCGAGCGCGTCGTGATGGTCGTCAACCGGTCCCCGAAGCGTGGGCCGGGCCGAGCGGAGACGTCGCGCGCCATCACCGAACTGCTCCTCGCCTCGCATCCAGCCGAGACACTCCTGAGTCCCGTCTTCCTTCCCGAGCGAAGGCACCTCGACGAGACCATCCGTGACGTGGCGGCCATCCCTGCTGCACTGGTCGATCCGGTGACGTCGGCCGTGCTCGGTCGGTTGCGAGCCACCGATGCGCACCCACCGACGGCGTCAGACGATGGCGAGCCTGTTCCGGTCGATCTCGGGTCCCTCGGCGCATGGGACGAGGAGATCGCCGGATGAGCGTCTCCGACGGAGTCGATGCGACACCGCTCCAACGCATCGAGCAAGCCGTACTCGAGCGAGCCAAGGACATCCGCCTCGACCTCGACGACGACGATGCCAAGGCCCGTCTTCGGGCATTGGTCGAGGAGGAGGTCGCTCGATGGTCTGGCGACTTCCGCCGGGGACTCCGGACGCACGATCTCGCCGATCCCGAGCTGGTGATCGAGCGGGCGTATCGGAATCTCGTGGGCTACGGGCCCCTCGAACGCCTCCTCGACGACGACGACGTCTGGGAGGTCATGTTGAACGCCCCGGACTCGATCTTCGTGAAGCGGCACCAGGGACCGTCGGGCTACCACGACGAGGTGTTCCACGACGACGAACACGTCGTGCGGACTCTCACCAAAATTCTCGACGATGCCTCTGGTGCGCATCGGAAACTCGACCCGACCGAGGGCTTGCAGGACGCACAGCTCGACGACGGCGCGCGCCTGCACATCGTCCACGGCGACGTGTCACGCGGTGGCCACATCATGGTCAACATCCGGAAGTTCACGGGCGTTGCATTCCGCGAACTCGAACAGCTGGTCGATCGCGACATGATGACCGTTCGTGCAGCAGAGTTCCTCCGTGCGTGTGCTCGGGCGAAGCTCACGGTGGTCTTCGCGGGCGCGCCCGGTTCGGGCAAGACCACGATCATGTCCTGCACCGCAGCCGAGCTCGATCCGGCGCTCCGTGTCGTGGTGGCCGAGGAGGTCTTCGAGGCTGACGTACCGCTGCCGAATGTGGCATCGATGCAGACACGCGCCGCACGAGCGGATCGTCCCGCTGTCGATCTGCGGCGACTCGTCGCTGGATTCCTCCGAATGGCTCCCGACGTCGCCATCGTGGGTGAGGTACGGGACCGCGAGGCGCTGCCGCTGCTGCTCACGCTGTCGTCGGGCGTCAAGGGCTTCACGACCATCCACGCCGGCTCGTGCCGGCAGGCGCTGTCTCGCCTGCGATTCATCTGCCAACTCGCCGACACCTCGAGCGAGATCCCGATGTCGGCACTCAACAGTCTCGTTTCCGAGTCGATCGACATCGTGGTCCATTGTGCTCGTGAAGCCGACGGCCCACGGGTGACGGAGATCCTCGCTGTCGAGGACCAAGCCGCGGGATTCGACGCCACCCAGTTCACCGTGACCGACCTTTTCCACAGGCGGCGCGTCGACCAGCCACTCGAGTGGACCGGGCTCCTTCCCGTCCGCGCAGCACGGGCGCTCGAGGGCGCGGGCTATGACCTACGCGACCTGCTCGGTGTGCCCGAGCAGGCGACGCAGTCCACCGGGTTGGCGGGTTCGTCGGCACCACGCCCCGACCCGGGTCGCACGGGCGCTCGCGCCGCCGAGGTGCACGACCTGCGCAATCGGCGGGCGCCCGACTGATGGCGCTCCTGGTCCTTCCCGTGATAGCCGCCGCCGGCGTGTACTACCTGTACACCGCGCTGGTGTTCGACTGGCGTGGGCTCGGACTCGCGCCCGCCGTCCGCCGGGGCACTCATCGGAGCAAGGGCATCGACGAATGGCTCGTACAGGCAGGGCTCGGCGACATCCGCGTTCGGGACTTCGTCGCGGTGATGCTCGCGCTGTTCGCCGTCGGAACCGCGGTGATCTACGCGGTGTTCGGCGCGATCGTCCCCGCGCTCGCGGTCGGAACCTTCGCTGCCACGTTCCCGCTCGCCTCGTACCGTCTGCGTCGCACCAACCGGCGGGCGTCGGCACAAGATGCCTGGCCTCGGCTGATCGAAGAGATCCGCATACTCACCGCATCGCTCGGCCGTTCGATCCCCCAGGCCCTGTTCGAGGTCGGGCGTCGGGCACCCGACGAGATGCGGCCTGCGTTCGAGGCCGCCCATCGCGAATGGCTGATCTCCACCGACTTCGAACGCACGCTCGTCGTGCTCAAGAGCGGCCTCGCCGATCCCACAGCCGATGCCACGTGCGAGACGCTCCTCGTTGCGCACACCGTCGGCGGCAGCGATCTCGACCGCCGACTCGAAGCATTGGCTGCGGACAGGATCCAGGACACGCAGGGCCGCAAGGACGCTCGGGCGAGACAGGCCGGTGCCCGGTTCGCGCGCCGCTTCGTCTTGTTCGTTCCCTTCGGCATGGCCATCGCGGGGATGTCGGTCGGCGACGGCCGTGAGGCATTCCGATCAGCCTCCGGTCAACTCCTCACTCTCCTCGCCGTACTGCTCGTGATCGCATGCTGGGCCTGGGCTGGACGCATCCTCCGGGTGCCCGAGGAGGAGCGGGTGTTCTTCGAATGACCCGCATCGCCGCATTCGCCGGACTCCTGTTCTGGGTGGGCGCCACGCTCGTGGTGAGCCAACGCCGATGGTTCGCCCGTCGCTCACTCGCCGATCGCCTTCGTCCCTACGAACCAGGAGGGCTCGCCACTGATGCAACGGGGTCAGGACTCCTGTCGGTGGAGTCGTTCGCCGAGGTCGTCGCGCCGCTGGCCCGCACCGTGGGCCAGCGCATCTCTCGGCTCCTCGGCGTCAACGAGGATCTCGCCGTTCGACTCGAGCGCGTCCACTCGCCGCTCGACCAGACCGCATTCCGTGTGCGACAGCTCGGTTGGTCGGTGGTCGGATTGGTCGCCGGCGTGTTCGCCGCAGCGGCGATCCGGCCGCCGGCACTCGTAGCGCTCCTGTTCCTCGTGGGCGGTCCCGTACTCGGTTTCCTCCTGGTCGAACAACAGCTCGCTTCGGAATCGGATCGCCGCAAGCGACGACTGTTCCTCGAGCTACCGATCGTCGCCGAGCAGCTCGGCATGTTGTTGTCGGCAGGGTTCTCGCTGGGGTCGGCGATCAGCCGAATCGCGGCCCGCGGGCAAGGCGTGAGCGGACAGGATCTCCGTCGCGTCGTGGCCCGCAGTCGCCAGGGCATGAGTGAGGTCGATGCACTGCGCGAGTGGGCCACGACCGCAGACCTCGACGCGCTCTCCCGCCTCGTCGCCGTGCTCGCGCTCAACCGCGAGGCCGGCGACCTGGGCCGCCTGATCGCCGAGGAGGCCCGGTCGATCCGACGCGAGGTGCAGCGAGAGCTCATCGAGCAGATCGAGCGGCGGAGCCAACAGGTGTGGATCCCGGTCACCGTCGCCGCGCTCGTTCCCGGAGCGATTTTCATCGCCATCCCCTTCATCCAGGCACTGCAGGCATTCGGCGTGTCGTCATGAGTACAGCAATCCGTCCATCGGCAAAGGAGCCAACACCATGAACACCTCCACCCTCCGGTCCCGCCGGCGAGCCTCACGCACCATTCGATCCGACCGTGGAGAAGGGGTCATTTCCACGGCCATCGCCGTGCTGATCATGGCGTTCCTCGGAGCGGCCATGTGGATCAGCTTCAACACCATCTGGAAGGACACCTCCGAGAACACGGAGAACCAGGTGAAGGTGATCGGCAGCGACACCGAGTCGCAACCCGCCGCAGACTGACCGATGACGGTCGCCCGCCGAGGCGACCGCGCCACCGGCGTCTTCGGCACGACGTTCGGCTTCACCGTGTTCCTCATCTTCCTGCTCTTCACGGTGCAACTGCTGTTCGGACTGTACGTACGGACGACGGTGACTGCGGTGGCCACCGATCTCGCGCAGCAGGCAGCGAACGAGGGACGGGGTTCGATCGCGCCCGAGCGCGCCGCGTTCTACGAAGCGGAAGCCCGGCGACGCCTGGGCAGCTACGCCGACGACGCGACGTTCGAGTTCGTCCTGGTCGATGTCGATGCCGACGGCCGCGACGACACCCTTGCCGTCCACGTCGAGGCTGCCCTTCCCACGCTGCTGCCGGCCCGCTGGGTCCCGGGAAGTCCGACGTCGTTCGAACGGACGATGCGCGCCCGACTCGAGGAGTTCCAGCCCGATCCGAGCGGTGCTCCATGAGGGTGCTCGAACTCGGCCGAGCGCCGCGAGGCGACCGTGGCCAGGTCGCCGGCATCGAGGTCCTCCCCTTCGGACTGCTGATCTTCATCGCCGGCGCGCTCCTGCTCACCAACATCTGGGGCGTCGTCGATGCCAAGTTCGCGACCGATGCCGCGGCCCGGGAGGCGACGCGTTACGTCGTCGAGTCGGCCCGAGGAGATGTCGACCCGGCCACGATCCGCGCCGGCGCCGCCGACATCGCCCGTCAGACGCTCGATGACCACGGGAGGTCCGGGCCGGCCGACGTCGAGATCTCTCCCGACGCAGCGGCGCTGACCCGCTGCCAGCGCATCCAGGTCACGGTGTCCACCCAGGTACCCGCCATCCGGATCCCGTTCATCGGCGGGTTCGGCGAGCCGTTCGACATCGTGGCCACGCACTCCGAACTGATCGACCCCACCCGCTCTGGTGTGGACGGCCGGGCGGACTGCATCCGATGACCCGACGCCACGACCGTCGTCGCTCCAGCCGGGGATCAGTGCTGATGCTGATGCCGGCCGCGGTCCTGATCGTGCTGTTGCTCGGTGCCATCGCGGTCGACTCGGCCATCGTGTATCTCGGGCAGCGCCAGGCGTACAACGTCGCCTTCGACGCGGCCAACGATGCTGCCGGCGCCGGGTTCGACGCCGACATCGCCCGGGAGACGGGCGAGATCGTCTTCGACCCCGCTCGGATCGAGACGCTGGCGGCCGACGCGGTCGAGGCCGCGGCGATCAGCGACCTCCGCCTGGTTGGCACGTCGGTCACCGACGGCATCGTCGCCGTCACGGTGGAGATCGAGATCGATCACCTCTTCGTCCAGGCATTCGGTCGCGATGCCGACGAACCCATCCGCATGACGGCACGAGCGGGGGGCCAGACTCGGGGACCGTGACCGTTCGACCAGCCCAGATGTGTCTCCTTGATGCATTTCAGTATTTCTCGCTAGGGTGGCGTCGATGGTGATCGCCGTACGCACCGAGCGGGGCCCCGACGGCGTCGAGGTCGTCAAGGAGGCCGACAGCGACAAGGATCGCATGCGCCTGGCCCAGGAGGCCGGGGTCCTACGACGGGCGGCGCATCCCGGTGTCGTCGAGGTGCTCGAGTTCAACGACTCGGTCCTGCGGCTCCGACACTGCGGCAGTCCCCTCTCCCGTCTGGGTCCCGTTGCCCCCGACCACGCCGCGGCGATCGTGCGTGCGGTGGCCGAGATCGTGGATGCGCTCCATCGTCAGGGGATCGTGCACCGCCGCCTCGACGCTGACCACGTGGCCATCAGCGAGCGCGGTCGTCCCCACCTCATCGGCTTCGGCGCGGCAGGCGACGGCAGTGGCCTCGAGACCGGCAACGATGTCGCCGCGCTCGGGGCACTGCTCAACCGACTGCTCGACGAGGGTGCCGGGGGCTCCAGAGGGCATCGGCACCGCGGTGTGCGCGCGGCGACCCGACGCAAGCGGGCCATGGCGGCGTTCCGTACGGCGGCCGCCGGCGCGCAACGGCCGGATCCGACGCAGCGACCTTCGGCCCACCAGTTCGCCAGCGCGATCAGCGAAGCGTTGCCGGGCCTGGCGCTGCCCACTCCCCCCGGCGCCGAGTCGGAAACGCCCGGCCCCGGTGGGTTCGCCGAGATCCCGCACGACATCGACCCCACCGCAGATCTCGGGTGGACGGACTTCGACCTCTCGTTCCTGGCCGTCGACGAGCAGGTCGCGCCCGACGAAGTGTTCGAACGCAACCCGGCCGCCCCGCGCGATCCCTACGCCGTCCTCGAGTCGTTGGCCTCACCGGAACCTGACCAGCCGGACGAACCCGACCAGCCAGACGAACCCGACCAGCCAGACGACCCCGACCAGTCGGACGAGCCCGACATCGACGAGCCCGGTGAGCACGACGGGGCCGAGATGACCGCGGATGGCCGGGTCGACGTCGCCGACGACCCGGATCCGATCGTGGCCGCACTTCGCGCGGCCATGGCCGCCGATGCCGAGGACGGGGCCGAGGTCGCGGCCACAGACCACGTCGGCCCCGCCCTCCGGTCGGACCCTGACCCGCCACCGGAGCCGGAACCACCGCTCGACCACGCTCCCGACGCCCCGGTGGCGCCACCGGTGGAGCCACCGGCGCCGCCTGGAGAGCCGGAGGAGCGGTGGCAACCACCGTCGATCCAGATCCGCGCCGGCAACGCCGACCCGGCGCGCGCAGAGCGCCAGGGTCCGAGCCGTCGAGTGCTCATCGCCGTCGCGGTCATCGTCCTCATCATCGGGGCGATCGCCGGCTCGATCATCGCTCGCGCCGTCGATCCCTTCGGCAATGAGTCGGCGGCGGCATCGTCGGACCCGACCGCCACCACGACGACGACGGCCTCCCCCGCCGACCAGGGAGCGACGCCCCCACCGCTCCGGGAGGGCTGCGAGCCGGTCGAACTCGCCGGGCCCGATGGCGACGCTGACGGCTGTCCCGATGCGGTGAGCGTCGACGGACGGATTGCCACGGTCGGCACTGCTGCCGTCGAACTCGGCCAGGACGGTGATCTGGTCGCCGTTGCCGACAGCGACTGCGACGGTATCGCCACCCCCGTGCTCCTGCGACCCGCCACCGGCGAGGTGTTCGACTTCCCCGGCTGGAGCCTCGACGAGGCGATCGAGGTCGCCCCCACCACCGTGATCGACGACGCCGTGTCCATCTCGGTCGGGCCCGGCGCCTGTCCGGAGATCCTGGTCACCGACGCCGCCGGCGAGACGCGCGCCGTCGCTCCCTGAGATGAAGGCCGTGGCGCGCGGATCCGCCCGGACGGTCGGTTGGGTTGCGCTGCTGGTCGGTGTCATCGTCGCCCTTCGGCTGGCCGCGACCGGTGACCTGACGGCGCCGCCGCTCACCTCGCTCACCTCGCTCGACGGCCTGGGCGAATGGGTCGACGCACGCGAACCGGCGGCGGCCGCGGTCGCCCTGGTCCGCTTCGTCGCCGAGATCGCGACGTGGTACCTGCTCGGGCTCACCGTCCTCTATGGCCTGGCTGCCGCGCTGCGGTGGGGTGGTGCCGCGACGCTCGCTGATGCGCTGGCCGCTCCGGGAGCCGCTCGACTCGTGCGCAGCGGCCTCGGACTGGGGCTGCTCGCCTCGACGGCCGCTGGTGCCGCGACGATGGACGACGACCAGCGGGCCGTCCCATCGGTGGAAACGACCGCCACGATGCAGCCCCTCTCGTCGCCCGATGCCGGCGGCCGAGGCACCGCGTGGATGGTGCCTGTCGCCGAGGACGAGTCCGTGCCGCCGACGGCGCCCACCGTCACCGCCCAGCGACCGCGCACGTGGACGGTCACCAACGGCGAGTCGTTCTGGTCGATCGCCGACGACGTGTTGCGCGACGCATCGGGCCGCGCGGCCGGTCACACAGCGATCGACGAGTACTGGCGATTGTTGATCGACGCCAACCGCGACCGGCTGATCGACCCCGACAATCCAGACCTGATCCATCCTGGTCAGGTGTTCGAACTGCCCCGACCGTGAGCACGACGCTCAGCGGAGCCGGATGGCGACCTCGTTCGCGAGCAGTCGGCCCTCTGGAGTCAATACAGCACGTTCGTCACCGACAACGATCAGTCCATCCAGCACCGGGTCGGTCAGATCGAGTGCGTCGACCGGCACCCCATCGCGCGTCCGCAAGGCCAACTGGAGCGCTTCGATCCGTCGAGTCTCGACGTCGAGCGTCTCCCCGGTCGCCTCGGTCGTCGAGCCACGACCCACCGCGTCGATGTACCGCTCGGGCGTTCGGACGTTCCACCACCGACGGCCGCGGCGGTGACTGTGTGCGGCGCAGCCGAACCCGAGGTACTCGCCGGCCCCCCAGTACAGGCGGTTGTGCCGGCATTCGTGCCCGGGCCGCGCCCAGTTCGACACCTCGTACCAATCGAAGCCCGCGTCACTGAGGGCCTCGGCCGTGTGGAGGTACTTGGTCGCCTGGTCGTCGTCGTCGGGATGGCGCGAGTGGTCCTCGGCCAGCGGCGTTCCCGGCTCGACCGTGAGCGAGTAGGCCGAGATGTGGGTCGGGCCGAGGGCGACGACCTCGGTGAGCGTGCGCGACCAGGCATCGAGCGACTCACCGGCGGCGCCCATGATCAGGTCCAGGTTGAACGTCTCGAACCCGGCGTCCCTCGTCCAACCGACCGCTCGACGGACGTTGTCGGGGTCGTGGGTCCGGCCCAGCGACACCAGGACGTCGGGAGCCATCGACTGGACACCGAACGACATCCGGGTGACGCCGCCGTCCCGATAGGTGCGAAGCGATTGGGCGCTGACCGCATCAGGATTGGCCTCGACGGTGACCTCGGTGCTGTCGGTGCGGGGGAGGTGGTCGAGAACGGCGACGAGGTCAGCCGCGGGAACCAGGCTAGGCGTGCCGCCGCCGACGAAGATCGACGTGACCGCGGGCATGCCGTGGCCGACGGCACGGTCGATCTCGGTCGCGACCGCATCGAGATAGTCCGCCGTCAGGTGATGACGGTCGGTCCAGGTCGCAAACGCGCAGTAGTCGCAGCGCGACGCGCAGAACGGGATGTGGACGTACGCGCCGAACGGGGTTGCAGTGCCGGCCATCGGCTCCAGCCTCGCAGGCCGGACCCCGGATCACGCAGAGACGTTGCAGAGACCGAGTTGGTCGAGACGGTCGAGCGTCCGGTCGGTCGAGACGCCCAGGATGCAGGCGATGGCCCGGACGTCGTCACGACGGATCGTCAGCATCCGGCCGTTGAAGTCCTGGCGTTGGATCTGGATCGTCCGGACGTACCGATTGAGCATCGCTCCCTCGGGGCCACCCATCCCGCCAAGCGTCTGGAGGTCGAGGACGAGTTGCGTCTCGGTCTGGCGAGCCAGCGCTCGATCGGTGAGGTCGATGATCTCTGCGCCGTCCTCGAGGGGGAGCAGTTGATCGACCGGCACGTCGTAGAAGCCGGCGAGGCGCTGCAACCGGGGAACCGAGATCGACCGTTCGCCGCGCTCGTAGGCACCGAGCACCGACGCCTTGAACTCGGAGTCGGAGCGGGCTTCGACATCATGGAGGCTCTGGCGCTTCTGACGACGGATCGCCCGCAGACGCTCGCCCACGCGTCGGCTGTAGTCGCTGGCCGCGTCGTCGAGGGAACCGTCGTCGAGAGCGTCGTCGTCGATTTCTGCTTCTTCGCCCATAGCGCCCTTCTCGGTTACCGCCTGCGGCAAACGTAGGTGCGTCTCGGGTGGCAGACCACACCCCGTGGTGAGCAAATGCCCCGATCTTCAGCGGTCGGTGGGCACTTTGTCGACTTCGCGCACCAGGCCACTACGGAGCGCACACAACATTCCACCAGCGGTGAGGGCCGCGGTCTCGGCGCGCAGCACGTTTCCCATCACTTCCACGGCAGACGGCAGTCGATCGCGCTCCCGATCGCTCCACCCGCCCTCCGGGCCCACGGCCACCACGCTCCGCGCGAGCGATGGTGGCGATCCGCCGCGGTCCAGACGAGCGGCGCCGAGCGCGGCGACGGTGTCGACGTCGCCCACGGGATCGATTGTCGGCAACCACACACCACGCGACTGTTCGACCGCTCCTCGGGCCACGAGTCCCCAACGTCGGTGCTGGCTCTCGGCCTTGTCGTCGTCCCACCGCACGACGCTGTGCTCGGCGCGAAACGGCACGATCCTGTCCACACCGAGTTCGGTGAGCTTCTGTACGACGGTCTCCGGCTTGTTGGCCTTGGTCAGTGCGAACGCGATCGTGATCGGCGGCGACGGCTTCGCCACCGACACCGGATCGCCGACGACCTCCAGCGTGGCCGTCGAGGTCAGCCGGCATCGACGCCATGCACCGTTGCCGTCGGTCACCGTGCAGGGAGTGCCCCTGGTGAGTCGCCGTACCCGTACGAGGTGGTGCACCGCCGCGTCGTCCAGGGTCGGGTTCCCGACGTCGGCGACGAGGACGTGGGCTGCGACATCGGCCGGCGGACGAACGCTCACGCCACCGACGTCCTCACTGGAACGCGGTGCGCAGCTTCGAGAAGAAGCTCCGGCCCTCGGTGCCGACCGGCTCGTCGCGCAGCTCGGCCAGTCGGCGGACCAGTTGCTCCTGCTCCTCGTCGAGGTCATGAGGCAGGTCGATCACCACATGGACGTGGAGGTCGCCTCGACCGGAGCGATTCACGATGGGCACGCCCTTCCCTCGGAAGCGGAAGGTGTGTCCCGTCGGGGTCGCCGGAGGAACGGTGATCGATTCGACCCCGTCGAGCGTCTCGAACTCGAGATCAGCACCGAGCACCGCTTGGGTCACCGGGATGTGCAGGTCGGCGTGGAGATCGACGCCGTCTCGTGTGAAGCGCTCATGCGGACGAACCCTGAAGTTGACGTAGAGGTCACCAGCGGCGCCACCGCGCGGACCGACCGCGCCCCGCCCCTGGAGGCGGAGCGTGGAGCCACCGTCGACCCCCGGCGGGATGTCGACGGTGAAGGTCTTGTCCTCGAGACGACGGCCCTCACCCGAGCAGTCCTCGCAGGGGTCCTCGATGATCGCACCCGATCCGTTGCAGCGCGGACACGCCCCGGTGGTCACCATCTGGCCGAGGAGCGACTGGCGGACCTGTCGTACCTGTCCGGCGCCGCCACACTCGCCGCAGGTCGTCGGACCCGAGCCGGCCTTGGCACCCGTCGCGTCACACGTCTCGCAGGCCACCGCCGTTCGCACGTCGACCTTGTGCTCGGCGCCGAAGACGGCCTCGGTGAAGTCGAGCTCGGTCGCGGCCTCGAGGTCAGGTCCCCGGGGCGGACCGCTCGGGCCTCGCCGTCCGCCACCGAACGGGCTCTGGTCCCCGAAGAATGCGTCGAAGATGTCGCTGACGCCACCGCCGAAACCGGAGGGACCGCCACCGCCGGCCCCGTTTCCGGTGTCGCCGAAGCGGTCGTATCGGGCGCGCCGGTCGGGATCCCGCAGCGTCTCGTAGGCGCGGGCGAGCTCCTTGAACTCCTGCTCTGCCGCTTCGTCGCCGGGATTCGCGTCCGGGTGCAGTTCGCGGGCGCGCCGCCGATACGCCCGCTTGATCTCGTCCGAGGATGCGTCGCGCGCGACGTGCAGCAGTTCGTAGAAGTCAGCCATCTCAGCCTTCGATGAGTCGGGTCTCGAGCCGGTTGCTGACGGCGGCGACCGCCGCCATCGCCTCCCGGTAGTCCATCCTCGCCGGACCCAGGACACCGATCGAACCGGCGCGCTCGCCGTCGACGGTGTACGGCGCGACCACCAGTGCAGCGTTGGCCAGCGTGTCCATGCCCGTCTCCGACCCGATGGCGACCTGGAGCCCTCGGTCGACGACGTCGCGCAGCAGGGTCACGACCACGAGCTGCTGTTCGAGCACGTGGAGCACTGCTTGCACTGTCTCGACGGCGTCGAAGGCCGAGGCCATTCGGGATGCGCCGCCGACGAACACGTCGGTGGGCGCCGCTGGTTCGTTGGTGGCGTCGAGGGTGGCCAGTACCGACGAGGTGATGGCGTCGGTCGGAGCATCGCCCGACGTCGGCACTGCGGACGGTTCCGACCCCCGGATCGATCCGACCATCTGCGCCGCGAGGTGCGCGGATGCCGCCGCGACCTGCTCGTCGGTGACCTCGGCCTCGAGGTCGATCGTGTGCTTGTCAATCGAACCGTCGCCGTACACCGACACCGCGAGCACGTGCTGCGGCGCGAGCTGGACGAGATGCATCGAGCGGAGTGGCGTCTCGGTCGAGGGTGGCGGGACGACGACCCCGGTCCAGTCGGTGATGCCGGACAGCAGCCGGGAGGTCGCTTCGAGCATTCCCTCGATCTCCCCGTGCGCTGCTCGGAAGAACGAGCTGACCTGGCGTGCGTGATCGCCGCTCAGCGCACCGGGTGCGCCGATGGTGTCGACGAAGTGCCGGTACCCCTTCTCGGTGGGGATCCGACCCGCACTCGTGTGCGGCTGCACGAGGTAGCCCTCGGTCTCGAGTGTCGCCATCTCGTTGCGCACCGTCGCCGAGCTCACGTCCACGCCGTCGGCGTCGGCGATGCGTCCCGACCCCACGGGCTGGGCGGTCTCGATGTACTCCTGCACCACCGCGCGCAGGATCGCGGCTTTGCGGTCGTCGAGCATCGAGTCACCTCCACGGGGGCGTCGGTCAGTTGGCACTCGATGTTACCGAGTGCCAAACGGGCTCAGGTACCCGCGGCCTCGTAGCGACGCAGTGACTCCTCACGCTCCTCGGCGTGATCGACCACCGGGGCGGGATAGTCCTGCAGCCTCGCGCCGTCGAGCTTCCACGGCTCGTGCACGCTGCCGTCGTCGACGCCGGCGAGCTCGGGCACGTAGCGGCGGACGTAGTCACCGTTCGGGTCGAAGCGCTTTCCCTGCGCTGTGGGGTTGAAGATGCGGAAGTACGGGGCAGCGTCGGTGCCGGTTCCTGCCGTCCACTGCCAGCCGTGCTGGTTCGATGCCAGATCGCCGTCGACGAGGTGCTGCATGAACCAGCGGGCGCCACGACGCCAGTCGACATGGAGATCCTTCACCAGGAAGCTCGCCACGATCATCCGGACCCGATTGTGCATCCAACCCTCGGCCAGAAGTTGGCGCATGCCGGCGTCGACGATCGGATAGCCGGTGCGCCCCGAACTCCAGGCATCGAACAGCTCGTCGGCGGCGGAGCCGGTGTCCCACGGCATCGAACCGACCCGCTCGTTCAACGACTCCCGAGCCGACTCCGGCACGTGGAAGAGCACGTCGGCGTAGAACTCCCGCCAGCAGAGTTCGGTCGCGAACGTCTTCTCCCCGGCGGACGACCCCAGCCGAGACAGGATCTGCCGCGGGTGGAGCGCACCCCACTTCAGATCGTGAGACAGGCGGGACGTGGCGTCGTCGGCCGGGTGGTCGCGTGCCTCGTCGTACTCGTCTGCCTTGGCTCGGAGGAAATGGTCGAGTCGGTTGTGGGCGGCGTCCTCCCCGGCTCGTGGCAGTTCGGTCCCACCGAGGTCGGGGACGTCAGGGATCTTCTCGGAGTGCGCAGGACACCAGGTGATCGAGGAAGGCCTGTTCACGGGACCGGGCCAGCCGTGGTCTCGCCACGAGCGGGAGAAGGGGGTGAAGACCTTGTAGTGGGTGCCGGACTTGGTGAACACGGAACCCGGTTCGACGGCGTAGGGGCTGCCGGTGCGGACGAACTCGACACCGGCATCCGACACCGCTGCCGCGACGGCGTCGTCGCGTCGGCGGCCGTACGGTCCGAAGTCGGCGGCGACGTGCACCGATGCTGCATCGACCTCGACGGCCAACGACGCGATGACGTCGGTCGGATCGCCGGATCGGACGACGAGGTTGCCCTCCATCGAAGCGGACAGTGCCCGCAGCGACTCGTACAGGAACGCCCGACGGACGTCGCCGGCCGGGCCGAGCAGGCGCGGATCGAGGCAGAAGACGCCGACGACCGTATCGGCCGACGCCACCGCGTCGACGAGTGCTGGGTTGTCGGAGAGGCGCAAGTCGCGGCGGAACCAGAGAAGTGCCGTGGTCATGGCCCGTCCCTACCCCCGTCGGGCGGGAGTCAGGCCGGCCGGCGACTGTTCAGTCCACGGTGTGTCAGGTCCGGCTTCCGGGGAGCAGCGCGCGCACGGCGTCGAGCGTGTCGGCGTCGGAAGGATCCTTGTCGTCGCGATACTGCTTGACCCGTGCGAACCGGAGCGCGACGCCTCCGGGATAGCGGGTCGACGACTGTGCACCGTCGACCGCGACCTCGACCACCTGCTCGTGCCGCACCCAGACGACGTGACCTTCGTCGCCGGTCTTCAGGGCGGCGAACCGCTCGGTCTGCCAACGGAGCATCTCGTCGGTCATCCCTTTGAAGGTCTTACCGACCATCACGAGATCTCCCGTCGCCGGGTCGAGCGCGCCCATGTGGATGTTGGAGAGCCAGCCCCGACGTCGACCGCTCCCCCACTCGACCCCCAGCACCACGAGGTCGAGCGTGTGGACCGGCTTCACCTTGCGCCACGACTTTCCCCGTCGCCCTGCCTCGTACGCGCTGCCGGCGGCCTTGACCATGACGCCTTCGTGACCTCGCCGCAGCGCTTCGCCGAGCACCTCGTCGCCCACGTCGGCGTCGTCGGTGATCGTGCCCGGGATGAGGTGACCACCCACCAACGCCTCGAGTCGATCCCGTCGAGTGCGTAGTGGCTCGTCGATCTGGTCGACCCGGTCGAGGTGGAGGAGATCGAAGAAGTGCGGTGTGAGACGCGTCGGGTTGCTCGCCGCATCGTCCCGACCGAAGCGGCTCATGGTGTCCTGGAATGCCTGCGGGCTCTCCTCCGGCCCCATGAAGCCCAGCACCTCGCCGTCGAGCACGAACGACTCGGCGTCGAAGGAGCGGACCACCTCGACCACTTCGGGGAGCCGGTCGGTCACGTCGTTCAGGTTGCGGGTGTAGATCCGGACATCACGGCCGGCTCGATGCACCTGGATGCGGGCACCGTCGAGCTTCCACTCCACGCTGGCGACACCCACGTCGGTGAGGGCGGCCGCGACCGACTCGCTCGTCGAAGCCAGCATCGGCTGCACGGGACGGAGTGGCTCGAGTCCGACGGCGCCGACCGCGTCGGCACCATCGGTGAGCGCGATGCGGGCCACGTCGCCGAGGTCTCCGGCGAGCATCGCTGCTCGCCGGACGACCGCGAGCTTCACGCCGGACGCGGCGGCGACGGCATCGGTGACGACCCCGGCGAGCGCACCAGTCCGCATCTCCCCGACGAAGAGTCTCCCGAGGAAGTCGGCCTCCTGCGCCGTGGCGCGCCGGAACAGATCGGTGAGCAGGAGGTTGCGTGCGGACTGCGATCCGGGCCCCGTCGTCGCCTGCAACTCGTCGATGACGGCGTCGGTCTCCGCGATCGTGATCGACGGCGTCGCCGCAGGCGGGACGTCGAGGTCGCGGATCGTGGCCCAGCCGATTCCGATCCGACCCTGGCGGATCTCCCCGACCAGGAACCCGACGACGATCTCGATCTCGTCGCCCGCCAACTGCGTGAGCAACGCCGCCAGCGCGGCCTTCTTCTCGGTCCGTCTGCTCGTGGCCGCGACCACCGAAGCCGCGTCGACCACCTCGGCGAGCAGGGTCACGGGATGCACCAGTCCACTGGTTCGCGACCCGCGCCACTGAGTGCGTCGTTCGCCCGACTGAACGGCCTGGAGCCGAAGAATCCGCGGTGTGCCGACAACGGCGAGGGGTGCGGCGACTCGATGATCGTGTGTCGCGAGGTGTCGACGAGTGCCTTCTTCTTCCTGGCCGAGGCCCCCCAGAGGACGAAGACGACGCGCTCGGGTTTGTCGTTGACGACCTCGATCACCCGATCGGTGAACGTCTCCCAGCCCTTGCGCTGGTGCGACGCCGCCTGGTGTGCCCGCACCGTCAGTGTGGCGTTGAGCAACAGGACGCCCTGGCGCGCCCAGTGTTCGAGGTTGCCGTGTGACGGTGTGGGACAACCGAGGTCCGACTCCAGCTCGGCGAAGATGTTGGCCAGTGACGGCGGGATGTCGACCCCGACCCGGACCGAGAAGCACAGCCCGTGTGCTTGGTTCGTGCCGTGGTAGGGGTCCTGGCCGAGGACGAGCACCTTCACGGCTTCGTACGACGTGAGGTGGAGCGCAGTGAAGACGTCTTCGTGGAGCGGGAAGACGGTGTGTTGCTCGCGTTCTGACCGTACGAACGACTGGAGGTCCTGCCAGTACCTCCTGTCGAACTGGTCACGCAGCAGCGGGTTCCAGTCTGTCCTCATCGGCGATCGAACCTATTCGCCGACGCCCGCCCGACGGTGGCCGTCACGCCTCAGGGGGTTGCCAGCACCTCGCCGTGCAACACGGCGAACCATCCGGCCGGTTGTGCTGCCCAACTCCGGAATGCCTCGGCGATGTCCCGGAGGTCTTCAGCCGTGGCGAGACCGGCCGCCACCGCCTGGGTCGCCAGGTCCGAGTCGACGACGCGCTCGGCCCACAGGCCACCCCACCAGGCACGATCCGCCTCGTCGGTGAAGCACCAGACGGACGCCGACGACTGGACCTGCGAGAAGCCGGCCTCCAGCGCCCATGCCTTCAGATGCCGTCCGGCGTCGGGCTCGGCATCATTGCTCCGGGCAACGGCGCGATAGACGTCCAGCCACCGCTGGAGCAGCTCGTTCTCCGGCGCCCAGGTGAACGCGTCGTAGTCGGCGTCGCGCACCGCAACCACACCGTCGGGACGGCAGACCCGTCGCATCTCCACCAGCGCCGACACCGGATCGGAGAGGTGCTGCAGTACCTGGTGTGCGTGCACCACGTCGAAGGAGCGGTCCTCGAAGTCCAGCCCGTACACATCGCCACGACGGAAGGTGAGACGGTCGGTTGCCAGGGCCGACGCGGTGGCGACGATCTCCTCGCTGCGATCGACTCCCACCACCCGACCGGGAGCCACCCGTTCGGCGAACTCGGCGGTGATGGTCCCCGGTCCGCAGCCGACGTCGAGGAGGTCGTCACCCGGGCGGAGCCGTGGGGCCAGATGGGCCGCCGAGTTCTCGATGGTCCGCCACGTGTGCGACCGGAGGACCGATGGCTGGTGACCGTGGGTGTAGACGTCGTCCGGCACCGTCAGCCCAGGAGCGAGCGCTCGGCGAGCGAGGTGTCGAGTCGTTGCAGCAGCCCGGTGTCGTGATCGTCGCCGGGATTGTCCGTCGTCAACAGCTTGTCGCCGAGGAAGATGCTGGCGGCGCCCGCATGCATGCACAGCGCCTGGAGTTCGTCGGTCATCTGGTTGCGGCCGGCCGAGAGTCGGACCACGGAGCCGGGCATCATTATCCTCGCCGCGGCGATGGTCCGAACCAGCTCGAGGCCGTCGAGTTCCTCGGTGCCGTGGAGCGGGGTCCCCGGCACCTGGACGAGGAGGTTCACGGGAACACTCTCGGGATGCGGGTCGAGTTGTGCGAGCTGTGCCAGGAGGCCGGCCCGCTGACGACGAGTCTCCCCCATTCCCACGATGCCACCGCAGCACAGACGAACACCGGCATCGCGGACGTGACCGATGGTGTCGAGGCGGTCTTGGTACACACGGGTGGTGATGATCTCGCCGTAGAAGTCGGGCGCGGTGTCGAGGTTGTGGTTGTAGTAGTCGAGGCCGGCTTCGGCGAGGGTCTCGGCCTGGGAGTCGGTGAGCATGCCCAACGTCACGCACGTCTCCATACCGAGGTCGCCGACCGCAGCGACCGCCTCGGCCACGCGGCCCACCTGGCGGTCGTTCGGTTCGCGCCACGCCGCACCCATGCAGAAGCGGCTGGCACCGTTCGCCCTGGCGTTCTCGGCCGCCGCCACGATCTGGTCGGTCGCCATGAGCTTCTCGGCGTCGAGCCCGGTGTCGTAGCGGGCCGCCTGGGGGCAGTATGCACAGTCCTCCGGGCAGCCACCGGTCTTGATCGACAGGAGAATGGCGCCCTCGACCACGTCGGGTCGAAAGCGCGACCGATGGACCTGCTGGGCGTCGTGGAGCAGGTCGTGGAAGGGCCGTTCGAGGACGTCGAGCGCCTCGTCAGTCGTCCAGTCATGACGGGGGCTCGCGTGCATGGCGGTCGATCCTAGGTAGACAGTGTCGGCATGGAGAAGATCGGCGAGGGCGGCGAGGCCGAGGTGTTCGCCCTCGACGCCGACCGCGTGCTCCGTCGCTTCCGGAGGCCCGACCACCCGGCGATCGAGCAGAGGATCGCCTTCACGCAGGAGGTCGCACGGGGCGCGTCACATCTCGACTTCGCGGTGCCCGAGATCCTCGACCAGCACGTCGACGACGCCGGTCGGCGGTGCTTCGTCGAGCGTCGACTCTCCGGTCGATCGATGACCGAGGCGCTGGGCTCGGTCTCCGGCTCCCAACGGGTGTCACTCCTGACGTCGTACCTGGAGACCGCATACACACTGCGTGAAATCTCGTTCGAACGCCCGTTCTTCGGCGAGATCATCCCTGAGTCGCCGATCCGTACGTCGACGTGGCGCGAGTACCTCGCGGCATCGCTCGAGCGTCAGGTGGGTGCGGCTGATGCGACGGCCTACCCGGAGATCGACGACCTCGAGGCGGTCGTCGACGCGCTACGGACCGAAGTCGCCGCCGCCGCCGAGCCCGATCCGAGCCTCCTGCACTTCGACTACTTCCCAGGAAATGTCATGTGCGACGACACGCGCATCACGGCAGTGATCGACTGGAGTGTGCTGTCGATCGTCGGCGATCCAGATCTCGACGTGGCACTCGCCGTCGCCTATTTCGGGGTGACGCCGACGGCGACGCCGGCCGACGTCGCGTTCTCGTGGGACTGGCTGCGCGACCACGACCTGGCGAACCGAGCCGAGGTCTACGAACGATGGGGCTCGGCCTGGTGGCTCCCGGGCTCCTACGACGAGCAGATTCGCTCGTGGGTGGTCAGCGTCCTCGGTCAGGCCTGAGGGCCGGACCCATAGGGTCTCGTGATGATCTCGAGGAAGTTGCCGCCGGGATCGAGGAAGTAGACGCCACGGCCACCGTCGTCGGTGTTGATCTGTCCCGGATGGTTCCGTGCCGGGTCGGCCCAGTGCTCGACACCCCGCTGTCGGATCTTGCCGAAGATGGCGTCGAACTCCGCCTCGGTCACCAGGAACGCCAGGTGCATCGCGTGGACCTCGTCTGCCGTGACGAAGTCGATGCCGACACCGTTGCCCGTCTCGACCTGCGAGAACGGACCCCACTCGATCGGCGGTTCGAGGTCGAACAGCTCGGCCATGAACTCTGCCGACTCCCGCCGGTCGAGCGCGGCCACGATGGTGTGGTTCAGCTGGGGCTTCACATCGTCGAAGGTACCGGCTCAGTCGACGAACCGGTCGGGGTGATCCGAGGCGTTGCGCAACCTCGACCCGCTGTATTCGAGCGTCGACCCCGCCACCTCGTTCCACCAGGGCCAGATCGCGGGCGTGATCCGGAGCTCGATCTGGGCACGTGCGTGGACGCCCAACAGGTCGCCGATGTCGACCCGCTCGATCGGCTCGACCTCCTGATCCGCCGTCCAGTAGCCGCCGACGTCGGCGTGGGGGGTGAACGGGCCCTCAGCGAGACGGTAGGCGTGCAGCGTCGTCGTGCGGATCTGGTCGAGCCACGCCGACTCGACGACATGGATGCGGCTGGACGGGGTGTGACCGAAGAACCGTTGGCGGTCTTCCTCACTCGTTCGATCCGACGTCCACACGCAGCCACGTGGGCAGTCACGCGGAAACCAGAACATCGGGAGATGACGAGTGTCGATCGCCCACACGGCCGGCGCCGCCGACGGGTTGGTGACCGGGACATGTGGGCGAAGTCGCTCGATCGACGGATCCTCGCTCACGTGCCAGAGCGCGTGCGGGCCCTCACCGAGGTACGGCGGCGCCGGCGGGCGTCGGTCGCGTGCATGGTTCATCGCTCGGCTGGATACGTGCCGCCGCCCAGGCAGAACTCGTTGCCCTCGGGGTCCCGTAGGACGACGTTCCGATACGAGGCCGAGACGTCCGGAGGGAACTCCTCCTCCCAGGCGATCGACGCGCCGAGGTCGCGCAGGCGTTCGAGCTCAGCTGCGAGCGCCGCCAGCGAACCGGCGTTCAGACCGAGGTGCAGGCGGTTCTTGACCGACTTCGACTCCGGTACCGGGACGAACTCGAGATACAGGCCACCCTCGGGCGGCTGACACACCGCCCCTCCCCCGTCGTCCGGCATCGACACCCCACCGCAGCCGAGGGCCTCGTTCCAGAATCTCGCCACCCGAACGGGGTCGTCGCAGTC
This sequence comes from Acidimicrobiales bacterium, assembly GCA_037968675.1. GTDB lineage: Bacteria > Actinomycetota > Acidimicrobiia > Acidimicrobiales > Salinilacustritrichaceae > Salinilacustrithrix. The sequence goes on from JBBKVY010000182.1 coordinate 43,810, forward strand.
GACCGTCACGCACACGAGGTCCATGCACCCATGGTCGCAGAGGGGACGCTGGCGGGCTCGTGATCGGGGGAGATGACGAGCCGTCACTGACGCCAGCGGAACAGCGAGCGAGCCGGCGTGGTTGGCTCCGGGTATGCGAATCGATGTGTGGTCCGACGTCGTCTGCCCGTGGTGCTACCTCGGCAAGAAGCGCCTGGAGACGGCCCTCGACGGGCTCGACTTCGGGGACGAGGTGGAGGTCCGCTGGCGGGCGTTCCAGCTCGACCCGACCGCCGGAACCGAGCCCAAGGACCTCCGGACCGCGATCGATCGCAAGTACGGACCGGGCGCGTTCGACGGCATGTCGAAGCGGCTGGGCGACCTGGGCAAGGACGTCGGCATCGACTATCGGTTCGATCTCGCGCAACGGGTGACCAGCGTCCCGGCCCTCATGCTCGTCGCCTGGATCGAGCAGAACGAAGGACCTGCCATCGCCGAGAAGATGCACGACCGGCTGTTCCGCGCGTACTTCACCGAGGGCGCCAACATCGCCGATCCGGCCAATCTGGTGGACTGGGCCGTCGAGGTCGGCGTCGACCGCGAGCTGGCAGGTGAGGCCGTCGCGACGGGCGCAGGGCGGGAGGCCGTGGTCCACGACCTCGAAGCCGCCGCCGACAAGGACATCACCGGGGTGCCGGCGTTCGTGATCGAGGACGCTGCGCTGATCCCGGGTGCCCAGGACGTCGACACGATCCGAAACATCCTCACGCGCATGCACGAGCGCCTCTCGGCCTGAAGTCTCGACGACGTCGACTCAGGAAGCGGCGGTCTGTGCGTCAGCAGGCGTGGGAATCGGATCGTCCCCACATCCACGCAACGGCCACACCAGTGTGAGGGTCGTCGTCCACAGCGCGTGCGCGATGACCGGAGCGACGAGGCCGTCGGTGACCTCGAAGAGTCCCCCACAGACGAGCGCAGCGATCAGGCCGGCGAGCACCAGGGCCCACTTGCGTTCGAAGACCTGCACAGCGGTGTAGACGGTTGCGCCGACCGCGAAGCCGGCGAGGTTCTGGATGACCCCGCGAAACAAGAACTCCTCGGCGAATGCCATCGCCAGGATCGGACCGAGGACCCGGCTCGCCGGATCGCCGACACCGAGGCCGTACAGGTCGCGTACCTGTTCGATGAACGACGGGAAGAGGCGACAGAGGACTGCGTGGCCGATGTGGGTTGCCACCAGCCAGGCCCCGCCAGCGACCACCCCGAGACCGATCGACGTGGGATCGATCGGGCCGACCACCGTGTCGAGACGGTCGACGGCCGCGAGTGCCCCGGAGGAGAACACGACCAACACACCGGCGATCACCCAGGTGCGGGGCCAGATGTCCGAGCGATCGCCTCGGAACAGCGCGATCCATGCCCCGGCGGCGACCACGGTCGCAACGACGACGACGGCCAGGTTCATCGCTCGACATCCACCGTGGCGGCCTCGAAGCCGTTCCAGGTGGTGATCCGCTCGGTCGACAGACCGACGACGGCCTGATCCCCGGTCACTTCGACGAGGCGGATGGATCCGCGGAACATCGCTCCGATCTTCTCGTCCGGTCGGCGGCTGGAGCTCTGGTCGAAGACGGCCGATGCCCGACCACCGAGGTCGGCGGTGACCGCCGACAGCGCTGGTGCGGAGAGTGCGAATCGATCCACTCCCAGCCAACGAGCAGGCAATGCGACGGGCCCGGTCGGCGTCTCGACGCCGAGGTGGACTCGAGCGCCGAGTCGAACGATGGCCCGGTGCGACGACCCGAGATGCTCGTACGGGAGCATGCTGTCGCCGTCGTCGCCGGTGCTGGGAAGTGCACCGAGAGATCCCCGGCCGCGCCCGGTGTCCCATGAGCCCGAGGCGGCGACGACTCCGTTTCCATCGAGCACGAGGGACCGGTCGACCCGGGTGACGAGGAGCACCCGCCGTGTCGGGAACCAGTCCGCGGGGATCGAGCCGGCCGACTCGAGGTAGCCCACCAGTTGTTCGATGTGGACGGCACCGAGCCTCGCAACCGCGGTACCGACGAACATCTGGGCACAGGGATCCTCGAGCGCGACCCAGGGCCGGAACGGCGGCAGGGCCATCGTCCGCCCGGAGACGATCCGATGCCCGCTGCCATCGGGTAGCACCGCGGTCGACACCGCGTGCGATGCCACGCTGCGAGCCTTCAACGACTCGGCCGACGTGGTCGTCCAGAAGCGGTTGGCGTGGAGCACCCCTGCCTGCATCGTCACGTGTGGCCCGGTGCGACTGGTGACGGCATACGCGTGGAATCGGCCTCGCTCCGACGGCCGCGCCTCGGCCTCGACCGGGGTGATGGTGGCGGTCACGCCCGGACCGTGGTCTGTGTCGCCGTCGAAGGATCGACGTCGAGACGTTCGTAGAGGCGTTTGGCGAAGACGTTTCCGGTCCGCACCATCGTCGACGACATGATGCGCTCGACCGCGCGCCGCGAGGCTCGCGGGAGTGGGAGGTCGACGTGGAGCGTGAGGTCGATGTCGAGCTTGGTGCGATCAGCCGCGAGTTCGGTGAGCGTGTACACGCCATCGGCACCCGCACGCTCGTGCACGCCATCCGGCGGGTCGTGACGGAACCGGATCGACTGCTCCGGCTCGAACGCCATGTGCTCGGTGAACGACGGCGAGACCTCCACGCCGAGCGCAGAGAACCCACCGAGTTGCCAGCACCAGTGATCACCGGCGACCGCGATGTCGTCGAGCAACGGGGTCAACTCTGCCAGGCACTCCGGCGAGCGGAGCACCTCCCAGATCGACCCGACCGGCACGGGGACCTCGGCGGTGGAGATGTTGCGGGCCTCGAATCGATGCACCTCGTGGTCATACCCGCCGCGACCCACCGTCATCGCAGCTGTGGTGTGACATCCGGCGCGCCTATCGTCGCCGGGACCGAATCCCGACTCGACCTGACGAGGAACACGAATGAGCGACGCACCCACTCCCGGCTTCGACACCACCCTCCTGCACGGGGGTTCCGAGAAGAACCCGATGGGCGCGGTCCAGGTCCCGATCTTCCAGTCGACCTCGTTCGAGTTCGACGACGCCGACCACGCCGCCCGACTGTTCAACCTCGAGGAGGTCGGCTTCATCTACAGCCGGCTGACCAACCCCACGGTCTGGGCGCTCCAGAACCGTGTCGCCGCCATCGAAGGCGGCGCTGGCGCGGTGGCGTGCTCGTCGGGCCATGCCGCACAGATCCTCGCGCTGTTCCCGTTGATGGGCCCGGGCAGGAACGTGGTGGTCTCCACTCGCCTCTACGGCGGCTCGATCACCCAGTTCTCCCAGACGATCAAGCGGTTCGGCTGGTCGTCCACGTTCGTCGACTTCGACGACACCGACGCCATCGCCGCCGCGATCGACGACGACACGCGCGCCATCTTCTGCGAATCGATCGCCAACCCCGGCGGCTACATCACCGATCTCCCGGTCATCGCGGGCATCGCCGACGACGCCGGCATCCCGCTCATCGTCGACAACACGTCGGCCACCGCCTATCTCTGCCGACCGATCGAACACGGCGCCACGCTCGTCGTGAACTCAACGACCAAGTACCTGACCGGTAACGGCACGGTGACCGGCGGCGTCGTGGTCGACTCCGGCCAGTTCGACTGGTCGGCATCGGACAAGTTCCCGTCGCTCTCGCAGCCCGAACCCGCCTATCACGGACTGGTGTTCCATGACGCCCTCGGCCCGATGGCCTTCACCTTCCACGGCATCGCCATCGGTCTGCGGGACCTCGGCATGACCATGAACGCGCAGGGCGCCCACTACACGCTGCTCGGCATCGAGACACTCAGCCTCCGGATGCGCAAGCACGTCGACAACGCCGTCGAGGTCGCCACGTGGCTCGAGAACGACGACCGCGTCAGCGCGGTCAACTACGCCGGGCTCCCGTCGTCGCCGTATGCCGAGCGGGCCGAGCGACTGCTCCCCAACGGTGCCGGCGCCCTGTTCACCATCTCACTGAAGGGCGGGTACGACGCCTGCGTCAAGCTCGTCGGCGCTCTCCAGATGTTCAAGCACGTCGCCAACCTGGGCGATACCCGTTCGCTCGTCATCCACCCGGCGTCGACGACGCATCGCCAGCTCGAGGCCGACCAACTCGACGCTGCCGGCGCTGGCGCCGACGTGGTCCGTCTGTCGATCGGCATCGAGGACCCGGCCGACATCATCGCCGACCTCGACCAGGCCCTCGCCGCCGCCACCGCCTGACCACGCACCCACCACCGCCCACCCACCGTTCTGGTGGGTGCTCCGGTCACTCGGTGGTGCCGAACACCCACCAGAACGGTGGGTGGGGGTCAGATGGCTGTCGCAGCGAGGGCGGCGCGGCGAAGCCGGCGTTCGTTGCTGATCGCGTCGGTGGCCAGGACGGTCAGTGCGATCCAGACCAGCACGAAGCCGACCAGCCGTTCGGGGGGCAGGTCCTCGTCGAGGATCAGCACACCGCACAGCAACTGCAGCGACGGGGTCACGTACTGCAACAGACCCAGCGTCGACAGCGGGATGCGGGTCGCCGCGGTGGCGAACAACAGCAACGGCACCGCAGTCACCACCCCGAGTCCGAGCAAGATCGCGTCCCGCCCGATCGATCCGTGCGCGAACGACAGATCACCACGGAACTGGAACACCGCCAGCCCGACGAGCGCGAGTGGGCTGAGCACCGCAGTCTCCACGGCCAGCGAAGGAAGCGCGGCGACGTCAGCCGACTTCTTCAGGTAGCCGTAGGTCGCGAACGAACATGCCAAGACGAGCGCGATCCACGGCACCGAGCCGCTGGCCACCGTGAGGACCGCGACGGCGCACGCACCGAACCCGAGCGCGATCTTCTGTGCTCGCCGCAGGTGCTCGCCGAGGACCACGACGCCGAGCGCCACCGTGATCAACGGGTTCACGTAGTACCCGAGCGCAGCGTCGACCACGTGTCCGTTGTTCACGGCCCAGATGTAGGTGAGCCAGTTGACCGAGATGAAGACTGCCGCGGCCGCCAGTATCCGGCGAAGGCGCGGGGACCGGACCACGGCGTGCAGCTCGGGAAACCGACGCTGGATCGTCAACACCGCCAGCACGACCACGAGTGACCATGCGATGCGGTGGAAGAGGATCTCGAGCGGTGCCACCTCGTCGATCAGGGTGAAGACGAGCGGGAAGAGGCCCCAGAGGCCGTAGGCACAGAACCCGGCGACGGTCCCCGTGCGCGAGGCACTGCCCTGCGCGACCCGTGGATGCTCAGTCATCGAGTCGGAGGGCAGAGACGAACGCCTCCTGGGGCACCTCGACCCGTCCGATGTTCTTGGCCTTCTTCTTGCCCACCTTCTGCTTCTCCAGCAGCTTGCGCTTCCGACTGATGTCACCGCCATAGCACTTGGCCAGCACGTCCTTGCGCTTGGCCTTCACCGTCTCACGGGCGATGATCTTGCCGCCGATGGCCGCCTGGATCGGCACGTCGAACATCTGGCGCGGAATCAGTTCCTTGAGCTTCTCGGCCATCTTCGACCCGTAGTCGTAGGCGTTGTCTCGGTGCACGATCGACGAGAACGCGTCGGCCGCGACGCTGTTGAGCAGCACGTCGACCCGAACCAAGTCGGCCCGCTCGTAGCCGATGAGCTCGTAGTCGAGGCTGGCGTACCCCGCAGTGCGCGACTTGAGCAGATCGAAGAAATCGCGCACGACCTCGGCCAACGGGATCCTGTAGGTGATCTCGAGCCGTTCCGGCGACAGGTATTCGAGGTGGGTCTGGATCCCTCGACGTCGCTCACACAACTCGATGATCGGGCCCACGTAGTCCGTCGGCGTGAGGATCGTGATCTGGAAGATCGGCTCCTCGATCCAGTCGATCTCGGCCGGGTCGGGAAGGGCGGAAGGGTTGTCGACCTCGATCCGCTCGCCGCGGGTGTTGACAACCTCGTACGCCACGGACGGCGCCGTGATGATGAGGTTCAGGTCGAACTCCCGTGCAAGCCGCTCGCGAATGATCTCCATGTGGAGCATGCCGAGGAAGCCGCACCGGAACCCGAAGCCGAGCGCCATGGAGGTCTCGGGTTCGTAGGTGAACGAGCCGTCGTTGAGGCGCAGCTTCTCGAGGCTGTCCCGCAGGTCGGCGTACTCGTCGCCGTCGACCGGGTAGAGGCCGGCGAACACCATCGGCTTGGGATCCTGATACCCCGACAGTGCCTCGTCGGCGCCGTGCGCGACCGTGGTGACAGTCTCACCGGATCGCGCCTCGGCCACATCCTTGATCCCGGCGATCAGGTAGCCCGTCTCCCCGGGGCCGAGTGCACCGACCGGGGTCGGAACAGGGGCCCGCACGCCGATCTCATCAGCGTCGTGGGTCGCCTTCGCCTGGATGAAGCGCAGCTTCTCGCCCGATCGCATCGTGCCGTCCATCACCCGGACCGACGAGACGACCCCGCGATAGGTGTCGTAGTGCGAGTCGAAGATGAGGGCCCGCAGCGGAGCACCGGCGTCGCCGACCGGCGGCGGGATCCGCTCGATGATCTCGTCGAGGAGCTCGCGCACGCCGTCGCCGGTCTTACCCGAGACCCTGAGGATGTCGGCGGCATCGAGGCCGAGGACCGACTCGATCTCGTCGGCGACGCGGTCGGGCTCGGCCGCCGGGAGATCGATCTTGTTGAGCACACCGATGATCTCGAGATCGTGCTCGAGCGCCTGGTAGCAGTTGGCCAACGTCTGGGCCTCGATCCCCTGCGACGCGTCGACGAGGAGCACCACACCTTCGCACGCAGCGAGCGACCGGGACACCTCGTAGCCGAAGTCGACGTGGCCGGGCGTGTCGATCAGGTTGATGACGTGGCCCTTCCACTCGAGGCGGACCGACTGGAGCTTGATGGTGATCCCGCGCTCCCGCTCGATGTCCATCGAGTCGAGGAACTGTTCCTTCATGTCGCGCTGTTCGACCGCGCCGGTGATCTCGAGCAGGCGGTCGGACAGGGTTGTCTTTCCGTGGTCGATGTGGGCGATGACCGCGATGTTGCGGATGCGATCGAGTGGCGTGCGGGGCGCAGACATGGGAATCGTCAACGCTACTGGTTGGCCTCCTGGGCGATGCCCTCCACGAAGGCACGTACGAGAGGTCCCACCACCTCGGGGACCTGTTCGTGCGCGGCGTGACCGACCCCGTCGAGGACGTGCAACTCCGCCTCGAGGCGGTGGGCCACGGCTTCGGTCGAAGCCGGTGAGGAGATGCGATCGTCGGCGCCGCCGATCACCATCGTCGGGACGCCGAGGGGCTCGAGAGATCCGATCGGTGGCGGCGGTGTCCACGTCGACGTCAGGTGCCACAACCCCGCTGCGGTTCCCGCACGCTGGAGCGTGCGCCCCGTCTCGGCCGCGGTTGCGTCGACGAGCGGTGTCCGGTGCCGGCCGACCCGTCGAAGCGCCGGAGCGGCCGCCCGGACAGCCAGACCGAGGATCGAGGTCCCGACCGCCGACGCCCCGGGCAACGACGAGAGCCGACGGACGAGCGCCGGCGGTGCACCGTCGAGCGCGGGCGCGATGAGGACGACGCCGACCACGTCGACGATTCGTGCGGCTGCGAGCGCGGTGGCGACGACCGTGCCCGCGGAGTGACCGACCAGGACCAGCGGGGCGCCGCCAGCGCAGCCGTCGAGCACGGCCTTGATCTGGCGCAGTACCGCCGCCTCGCCGTAGGGGTCGTCGTGACCGGGCCGGACGGAGGGCCGATCACTCCGACCGAACGGCGGTCGGTCCCAGGCGACCACCCGCCACGTGTCGGCCCACAGGGGCGCCACCCCGGCCCACGTGAACGTTCCCGAGGCGAATCCGTGGAAGGCGACGAGCACGGGGGCATCGGCCGGCCCCGTCGGTCCCGAAGTCTCGACGTGTATGCCGAGACCGGCGGCATCGAGCCGACGTCGGTCGCCCCAGACGAGATCCACGCGCCGAGTCTGCCGCCGCCCCGACGGGATTGTCGCACCCGGGCTGTCAGGCGCTACCGTTTCCTGTTCCCGTGTCCGCATCCTCGGGCACTTCTCCGAGTTCTCTACACGCAGCGACAGAGGTCGACGTGGCCAACATCAAGAGCCAGATCAAGCGAAACCGTCAGAACGAGAAGCGGCGCGTCCGCAACAAGACGGTTCGTTCCGAGATCCACACCCGTACCAAGGCCGCAGTCTCTGCCGCCGAGGCCGGCGAGGAGTCAGCCGACAAGCTGCAGGCTGCGCTCCGTCGTATCGACACTGCGGTCTCCAAGGGCGTGCTCCACAAGAACACCGCCGCCCGGCAGAAGTCTCGGTTGATCAATCAGGTTCGCCGCATCGAGGCCGACGCCTGAGCGTGCGCGACCGACAGATGGTCTGAACGAGCCCCGCCTCCTGGCGGGGCTCGTTTCGCGTCTACCCCGATGCTCTGGCGATCCGGGCCAGACGAGCGACCAGCACCTCCAGCTTCAGCGGATCGGGCCAGTCGATCGTCCCGCGTAGCTCCAGATCGGTCGCCGCCAACAGTTGGATCGACTGACGGACGTTGTCGGACCCCAGCCGGCGCGACTGGTTCAAGGCCTTCTTCGCCGGGAACGTCGACTTGCCCCTCATCCCGAGCAGCGTGGCCGCCTCCGCCTCGCTGGCGACGCCGGCGCCGTCGAGGCGCAGCATCTTCTGGAAGTGGGCGTGGAGCGTCGACATGATCTGGAGCGGGTGGCGCCCCGACCCCAGCATCCGTGTCAGCGCGATGATCGATCCCGGGATGTCGCCGTCGTCGATGGCGTCGGTGAGATCCCACGGCGGAACACCGCCGGCGTCGCCCAGGAAGGGCTCGATGTCGGCTGCCGTCGGCTTCGATCCCTCGCCGTAGGTCGAGACGAGGACCGAGAGCAGCCCGGGCAGTTTTCCGCCATCGTCACCGAGCCAGTCGATGACCAGACGTTCGCCGGCACGATCGGGCCGGATTCCCGCATCGGCCATCTGTTGCTTGGCCCAGTCGTCGAGCTTCCGTCCTGGCCCGGTCGGGCGGATCTCACCGCCGCACGCCTTCACGGCGTCGCGGACCGTCTTGGGACCTCCTCCACTCGACGAGCCCCATTCGAGGACCAACACGTTGGAGTCGAGGGGGTCGGCCAGGTACTCCAGCAGCGATGTCAGGTCTCCCGCCTTGAAGCGGCTCATGCCGCAGCCGACGATCACACGCCGTTCGGTCAGGAACGGCGCCGTCTGGGCTGCGTCGACCAGTTCTCGCATCTCGAAGTCCTCGCCGGTCAGCTCCGCCACCATCAGCGAGGCATCGCCGGCCCCGACCAGTTCGGACACGAGTTCGGTGCGGGCGTTCGACAGCAGGATCGGGTCGCCGCCGGTCAGCATGATGCAGGGCGTCATGTCCCGGCCCTCGCTTCGAGGATTCGGGCCATGACCTCGGCGACTCGCCGATCGCTCCGCACATCGTTCGAGAGGACGATGCGCTCACCTGCGGCGATCGCTGCCGCGACACATGCCATCCGCTGTGGCACCTGGCCGTCGAAGGGACCCACCACCGTGAGGCCCTCCTCGGCAGCGACTCCGAGGAGTGCTTCGTCGCGGTCGACCTCTGCGCAGGCGACCACGACGGCTCGGTGGGTCACGTCGAAGTCGCGGTCGCCGCACACCAGGAGCACTCGGCGAACCTACCGCCGGCAGTTGCGACGCGACCTCCCCGCCGTCGCTCCAGCCGATTCGGACGCGCATCGGGGGGCCCGCCTGGTCGACCACGATCTCGAACCGACGCACACGCGCCCGGAATCCATCAGGAACGACCACGAGATCGGGGTGCCCGAGACCTGCCGGACCGATGACGGCCCCCACCGGGAACCGAGAGGCGATGGTGTCCAACACCGGGAGCATCGTCGGCCGCGACGACCGCACGACCACCAAGGCGACGGCACGGACATGGGCGTCCCGCAGCGTCTCCATGACCACGACCGGGTCGGCGCCGACGTCCAGGTCGACGACGGCGACATGGCCGTCCGCCCAGACCGTGGCAGCCCAACCAGCAGGACGGGAGCCCGATGCCTCCGGCGACAGGATCGGCGCGATCATCACCACTGCGGCCAACGCGAAGCCGACGACGCGGACCGACGGCGGCGCCCGGCCCACGATCCCTACGCCGACGGCCAGGAGCGTGAGATGACGAAGGTCGACGGTGCCCGTCGGCAGCGATGCCCCGGCTCCTGCGACGAGTTCGAGCACATCGAGCGCCAGCGCGCTCGGCCGATGGAGCAACCACGCCGGCCGACCACCGATCATTCCGGCCAACGTCCCGGCGGTGAGACCCCACACCATCAGGGCGCCGGCGAGCGGACCGGCGGCCAGGTTCGCGGGAAGGGCCGCCAATGGCATCGGACCGAGCGTCGGAATGAGCACGGGGGCGACCGCGCACTGGGCTCCCACGGTCACCGCGAGACCCTCCCGGTACCAACGAGGCCCGCGCAGCCACGCAGCGAGGCGGGGTGCGATCACCAGGACGCCGATCGAAGCAGCCACCGAGAGCCGAAATCCCAGCGACTCGACGAGGAGCGGGTCGACCACCAGGAGCATGCACACGGCGAGGGCCAGGTGCCGGACGCCACCACTGGGACGTCCGGTCGTGTGGGCGTAGAGCGCGACGACGGCGACGAACGCGGCGCGCAGGACCGAGGGCTCGAACCGGGTGACCAGGGCGAACGATGAGATCACGACGGCCGCCACCAGGAACCGGGGCCAGAGCCGCAGCATCCGCAGGAGCGGACTGACGACGACCAGCACGAAGGCAACGTTCTGGCCGGACACCGCCAGGAGATGCGTGAGACCCGCGGCACGGAAGTCGGCGGTCAACTGGGGCGGCTGGGCACGATCGTCGCCGAGGACCAGTCCGGCGAGAAGCGATCGTTGCGTGGGCGTGAGGCTGGCCGCGCCACGATCGAGGGTTCGCCGGAATGCGTTCGCTGCTGTGTGGTGGGCCCCTCCCGGGGCCGAACCGAGCACGGAGTCGACGCGCAGCGTGCCGGCGAGGTGGCGAGATCGTGTCCAGTCGGTGGAACGACGCAATGCTCCGGTCGCACCCTCGACGTGCACGCGATCACCCGCCAGCAAGGGCGCCGACGACGCCATCGCGCGCGGCGAACCAACCTCCGCGAGCAGCCGGCCGTACGTCGTCGTCACCTCGAACCGGAGTCGACCGGCGGTCGTCGGCTCGGGATCGGTCACCAGCGTCACGACACCGTCGAACTCGCCGTCCGGCGGGGGGGCGAGCCCGTCGAGGGCCCGGACTGCGAGAACGTCGGTGACCACGAGGAGCAGCAGGCACCAGGTCACCGGTCGCCGGCGCGCCACGGCGAGCGCACCGGCGGCGACCAGCACCCATGTCGGAAGTGGCACCGCCGACAACGCGCCGACAGCGGCGGCACACGCGCCGGCGACCGGCCAGACACCGTCGTGTGCCCGAAGTGCTGCCCACATGATCAGACCCGAACGAGGTCGCGGATCTGCGCGAGCTTCGCTTCGCCGATCCCCCGCACCTCGAGGAGTCCGTCGACCGACACGAACGGCCCGTTCCGCTCCCGATGGTCGAGTATCGCGGCCGAAGTCGCCGGCCCCACGCCCGGAAGCGTCTCGAGGACGGTCGCATCGGCGATGTTCAGGTCGATCGGGCCATCGGCCGTCTCACCTGCGCCGCTCGCGGCGGGAACCGGCGGGACCTCGCCGATCGTCGGGACATAGACCTGCGTCCCGTCGGCCAGTTCGGCCGCCAGGTTCACGCGTCCGGCGTCGGCATCGGGGACGAGACCGCCGGCGGCGTCGACCGCATCGATGACCCGTGAGCCGGCCGGCAGTCGCTGCACACCAGGCGCGTGGACGGCGCCGGCCACGTGGACCACCACGGGTCCGGGCGGCGCCGTGGTGGTCGTCACCGACGCCGGCTCGACGAGGGGCAGCGTCGAGTCGACGGGCTCGGGCGATTGCCGGGTCAGCCACACCAGTGCGCCGATGGCGAGACCGACGAGCAGACAACCGCCGATCAGGGCTCGCCAACCCGACCCGGTGGCATCGAGCGCCTCCTCGATCGCAGCTCTGAGCCGCCCGCTGACGGACGTGGACGGCGACGCGTCGGGCGCGGCGGACGACTCGGACGATGACACGTGGTCGAACACGTGACCCCCTCCCGGGCAGGGATGAGCACGACGGGGGAAGTCAACGATGATCGTACTGCTCGGTCGGGGTCACCGTCACAGGACCGTCGGGCTGCAATCATTTCGGGCGTGTCCCGAGACGTCGAGCGCTCTCCGGCCTCGGTCTACGAAGCACTCGCCGCCGCCGTCCTCGGCTACTTCCGGGCGCAGCGAATGCGCGACCCCGAAGCGCTCACCGGCGATGTGTTCGTCGCCGTGACCGAGAAGTTGACTGGGTTCCGCGGCGACGACGCCGCGCTTCGACGCTGGGTGTTCACCATCGCCCATCATCGCCGGGTCGACGAGATCAGGCGATCGGTACGTCAGCCCGAACTGCTCGACGTCGCAGCCGAGAGCCCGCCGACCGTCGACCCGACACCGATCGATCCCGCCCTGGTCGAGGCCCTCGATCGCCTCACCAGCGATCAGCGCGAGATCGTGGTCCTCCGATACGTGGCCGACTTGTCCGTGGCCGACGTGGCCGAGCTCACGGGGAAACGATCCGGTGCGGTGAAGATGCTCCAGGCACGCGGACTCGCAGCGCTCGCCGCTTACCTCGACAGCACTTCTCCGACGGAGGCGTGACCTTTTCGGGGGTCACATCGATCACCCGACCATGGACGAGAACGAACTCACCAACCGGCTCCGGGCGCTCGCCGACGAAACCGTGCCGGACGCCGTCCGGGTCGCGCACCTCCAACGCATGGCAGCGACGCCAGCGGATCCGACACACGGCTTCGGCCGGGCATGGGTCGCAGCCGCCGCCATCGTCGGCTTCCTCGCCGGATCCACCGGACTGGCCGCCGCGGGTGCGCTGCCGGACCCCGCACAGGATGTCGCCCATGACGTCCTCGCCGTGGTCCAGGTCGACGTACCCGAGGGAAAGCGCGGTCCCTGCGTCAGCGCGATCGCGAAGAGCGACCTCTCCCAGGCGGAGAAGAAGTCGGCGAAGGACGACTGCCCGAAAGGCGGGAACGGGGCGAGCGGTGGCGACGGCGCTGGCAAGTCGGACGAAGCCCCCGGGTCGACCAAACATGCCGACGACCCCTGCAAGGGCAAGCCGCCGTGGGCAGGAAAGAAGGACCTGACCACCGAGCAGAAGGACGCACTGAAGGCAGAACGCGCGGCGACCTGCGGTACCGAGCGCGAGGCGGACGACGCTGACGAACTCGAAGGCGACGACGACGGCGTCGGGACCGAGGACGGTGGCGAGTCCGAGTCCACGGACACCACGGAGGCTGACGGGTAGCGCCGACGGGTAGCTCCGATCAGCTCTCGCGATCGTCGTCCACGACGCCGATCCCCAGCTCGCGCCGCGCCCGCCACTCGGCCTCGATCTCGAACGGAAGGTGCCGATAGGCGCCACGGTGCCCGTACCCCCGGAACCGCCACCGCCCGTACGCCCACAGATACCGGCGGAAGAACCCGACCCAGCCGAACCGGTGGTACTGGAGCACGTGTTCGTACTCGTGGCGCCGCAGACGCGGGCTCATCGTCACGCCCCGACGGACGAAGACCGTCGAGCCGAGCGTCGTGGCCGAGGCTCCGGGCGCAGCGACGCCGGTGATGATCCGCACGTCGTCGATCGACGGCGGTGGGCGACGGCGGCGGACCACGATCGGCCCGGAACGCGAGATCAGCTCGCTAGAACAGCTCGGCCGTCAGCCGCTTGCGATAGTCGGCCGTGCGCGGGTCGGCGGGGCCCATCAACTCCAGCATGTCGAGGAACTCCTGCTTCGAGTCCTCGTCGGACTTCACCCGACCGAGCAGCCCGTCGAGCTTCGACTCGACGTCCGCAGGCACATCGGGATTGGCCGCCCGTGCCTGCGCGGCGATCAGCCTCGTGTCGTCGGTCTCCGGGATCTTCGCCAGGAGGTCGAGCGCCTCCATCCGGACCTGGCCGTCGTCGGACGCTGCCAGGAGGCCGGCGAGCGCGGTGATTGCCACCGCGTTGTCGGGTTCGAGCTCGAGCACCCGGCGAAGCGATGCCTCATCGCCGGCGGCGATGAGCTGCTGGATCTCGGACTCGTCTTCGGACGGCAGCAGCGCCTCCACCCAGGCCTTGACGGTCGCCTCGGGCTGGGCGCCGACGAAGCCGTCGACGACCTTGCCGTCCCGCAACGCGTACACCGCGGGGATCGACTGTGCCTGGAAGGCCTGGGAGATCTGTGGGCTCGCGTCGACATCGACCTTCGCCAGCACGACCTTGCCGTTCGTGTCGTCGATCACCTTCTCGATGATGGGTCCGAGGGTCTTGCACGGGCCGCACCACTCAGCCCAGAGGTCGACGACCACAGGCACCTGCGTGCTGCGGTCGATCACCTCGGTCTGGAACGTCGCGTCGGTCACGTCTACGTAGGCCATGGGGTGGACGCTACCGGCCTCCTGCCGAGGGTCGTCGCTCCACGCCCTGACGAACGGCCGGTAGGTTGGCCCGCCCAGAGGCCACCGAACCAGGAGACGTCGGGCACGTGGGTGATGTTCAGGGAATCGATGCGGGCGCCGTCGAGGCGTGGTATCTCGCGAACGTCGCCGACACCGAACCACCCCTGTCGTTCGACCTGATCGCCGGGGGTCACTCCAACCTCACCTTCGCGGTGACCGACGCCAACGGGCGCATGACCGTGCTCCGACGACCTCCATTGGGGCAGGTCCTGGCCAGCGCCCACGACATGGGTCGTGAACACAAGATCATCGCCGCGTTGGCGGACACCGACATACCGGTGGCGCCGACGTTCGGCTACGAGCCCGACGACTCCGTCAACGGGGCGCCGTTCTACGTCATGGACCATGTGGACGGGCACGTCCTCCGCGACCAGGGCGCAGCCGAGAAGCTCTCGGTCGAGGCCCGCACGCACGCGGGACACTCGCTGATCGACGTGATGGCCGCGATCCACGCAGTCGATCCCGACTCGGTCGGCCTCGGCGACCTCGGCCGGAAGGAGGGCTACATCGAACGGCAGCTCAAGCGCTGGTACGGCCAGTGGAACAAGTCGAAGACCCGAGAGCTGGCCGATGTCGACGCGGTCCACGACGCGCTCCTCGCCAACATCCCCGAGCAGGGTTCCGCGGCGATCGTCCACGGTGACTACCGACTCGACAACTGCATGGTCGACGACGACGGCACGGTGATCGCCGTACTCGACTGGGAGCTCTGCACCCTGGGCGACCCGCTGGCCGATCTCGGGCTGCTCATGGTCTATTGGAGCGAGCCCGGCGACACCACGCTGTCGCTGGGCGCACCGACGGTGGCAGACGGCATGATCGGACGGGCCGAACTCGTGGAGCGCTACGCATCGTCGTCGGGCCGCGACGTGAGCAACATCGACTTCTACACGGCGTTCGGCTACTGGAAGCTCGCGTGCATCGTGGAGGGTGTCTACGCCCGCTATGTCGGCGGCTCCATGGGGACCCGCGAGAGCGATGACTTCGACCATTTCGCTCGCCAGGTCGAGGCGATGGCTGCGCAAGCCGCCGCCGCGCTCGGCAGGATGGACTGAATGCCCGACCTCTACGAACTCCATGCCCGACCCGACCTCGACGAACCCGTCCTGGTGGTCGCGCTCGAGGGATGGATCGACGCCGGATTCGGGGCCGGACGGGCGGTCGAGACGCTCGTGGCGCAGAACGACCCGATCCATGTCGCCACCTTCGACGCCGACGCGCTGCTCGACTTCCGTGCGCGCCGCCCGGTGATGCACCTGGTCGACGGCGTGAACACCGGCCTCACGTGGTCGACGACGGAGCTGCATGCGCTGACGTCCGACAACGGCGCCGACGTCCTGCTGCTCACCGGCGTCGAGCCGGATCACGCATGGCACGCATTCGCCGAGACGGTGCGCGACCTCGCCATCGACCTCGGCGCTCGGATGCAGATCGGCTTCGGCGCCTTTCCCTCCGGCGTACCCCACACCCGACCGGTGGCCGTCTCGGCGACGGCGTCGTCCGAGGACCTCGCAGCCTCGCTCGGGTTCATGCGAGGCACGATCGATGTCCCGGCCGGTGTCGAAGCAGTGATCGAGGAGCGATTCGCCGAGTCCGGACTGCCCGCCGTCGGCGTCTGGGCCCAGGTCCCGCACTACGCGGCGACGATGCGCTACCCGGCCGCGTCCGCACGGCTGATCGAGGCGCTCAACCAACTCGCCGGATCCGACTTCGACGTCGGTGATCTCCCAGACGAGATCGCCGAGATCCGCGAGCGGATCGACTCGCTCATCGCCGACAACCCCGAACACGTCGCCATGCTCCGCCAGCTCGAGCAGCAGGCCGACGAGTCGACGCAGGCGCAGATCACCGACCTGCCGTCGGGCGACGACCTCGCCGAGGAACTCCAGCAGTTCCTCCGTGAACAAGGAGACTGAACCGATGAAGATCGACGGAGGCATCGGCCTCGACCTCACCAAGACCGCGTCCGAGGCGAAGCAGGCCGAGGCAGCAGGCTACGACGGCGTGTGGGTTCCCGAGACGTCCCGCGACCCGTTCCTCCCCCTGGCTCTGGCCGCCGAGCACACCGAGTCCCTCGAGATCGGCACGTCGATCGCCGTCGCGTTCGCCCGGTCGCCCATGACCCTCGCCAACACCGCCTACGACCTCAACCAGTTCTCCCAGGGCCGGTTCATCCTCGGTCTCGGCAGCCAGATCAAGCCCCACATCACCAAGCGCTTCTCGATGGAGTGGTCGAAGCCGGCCGCCCGTATGCGCGAGATGGTCCAGGCGATGCATGCGATCTGGGACTGTTGGATGAACGGCACCGCGCTCGACTTCCGAGGCGACTTCTACACCCACACCCTGATGACGCCATTCTTCGACCCCGGCCCCCACGACTTCGGGATTCCACGGGTGTTCCTCGCCGGTGTCGGACCGCTCATGACCGAGGTCGCCGGCGAGGTCTGCGATGGCTTCTTCTGCCACGGCTTCACCACCGAGAAGTATCTGCGTGAGGTCACGATCCCCGCGTTGGAGGCGGGCAGGAAGAAGGCCGGCAAGACCATGGACGGCTACGAGATCTGCGGTCCGAGTTTCGTCGTCACCGGCAACACCCAGGAGCAGCTCGACAAGGCCATGGTCGGCACCCGGCAACAGATCGCCTTCTACGGCTCGACCCCGGCGTACAGGTCGGTGCTCGAACTGCATGGTTGGGGCGATCTCCAGACCGACCTCAACCGGCTCTCCAAGGAGGGCAAGTGGGCAGAGATGGGCACGCTCATCGACGACGAGATCCTCCACACGTTCGCAGTGGTCGGTGAGCCCGAGTCGATCGGCCCCGAGCTCACCGCGCGCTACGGCGACGTGATATCCCGCATCAGCTTCTATGCGCCCTACGCCGGCGACCGCGAGCGCTGGCAGCAGATCTTCGCCGACCTGAAGGGCTGACGCCTGCTCGCTCGCTCCGTCACGCGTTCAGCAGGAGGAGGAGGCCGCCGACGGTGTAGGCGATCATCACGCCGAGCATCGGGTACTGGCTCCTGACCGCGACCTTCTCGGGGTACAGCTCGACCGCGCGGTCATGGGCCGCGGTGACGCCACCGATGTGGCCGATCACGATGGCGCCGACCTGGATGTAGGCGATGGTGTTCGGCGAAACGACGGTGAAGTCGATGAGGTCGTCAGCGGTCCCGAACAGGTCCCACCCCTTTCCCAACGGGTCGGAGAGCAGGGCGACGAACGCCTGCCCCTCGAACACCAGGAGCGAGAAGTAGTGGGCGATCGAGTACGCCAGCACGATCGGGATGAGCGACGGCGCCCACCGCCATGCCTGCTCGCACGTGCCTTCGTCGTCGCCGGCGAGAATTGCCACCAGTCGGCTGGCGCCGAGGAACAACACCGCAACGGTGCCGATCGCCACCAGGAGCCCGATGGTGTTGACCATCGTGAGGTCCCACGTACGTCGTGTGCCGACCACGTCGTCCCACAGTCGGGTCCGCGAGAAGCCGTCGAACGTGGTTGCGCCCAACAGCATGAGGATCACGGCGAGCGTGCCGGGTCGCGGCTCCACCTCGGACAGGCCGGCACCGGGCCACCGCACACGCAGGCGCCCACCCTCGTCGCGGTGGAGTGGCGCGAGAGCAGCGAGGAGGGTGAACAACACGGCGAAACCGTCACCGATGCGGACCCAGCCGGCACCGAAGCGGGTCGCTCCGGCGAGGACGGCCAGCGTGTAGACACCGAGGAAGGTCCCCACGGCACCGGTCGAGCCGGGCTCGTGATAGGCCAATTCCAGCCACAGGAACGCACCCAGACCGGCGACGGCCGGCCAATGCGAGGCCCAGACGCCCGAAGCCGAGGTGGCTACCGGATCGCGACCGGCCAGACGATCCAGACCGGCCGCGATCGTCCACAGCGGGTTGACGCGTCGCCAGATGTCGCCGAACACCGCGCTGACGATCTGCATCCCGACCCAGAAGACGACGTAGAACGCCGTGGGCGCGAGGTTGGCAGCGACAGAATCGACACCGAACCATGCCGCGGCGAGAGTCGTGACGAACAGCGCGGCCATCAGCGCCTGCACCACGATCGTGACCAGCCGTCCAGCGCGGTCGAGCCAGACGGGCGCCGGCCGGCCGGCGGCCAGCGATGCCAGGCGGGGCCGGGGCCACAGGATGCGCAGTGCGACGAAGCTGATCAGCAGCGCGAACGCAGCCGAGTACACGAACAGCCACACCGGCACGGGCAGATCGGCACGGCTGCCGACGCCGTGGGCGAGGATCACGAGATCTCCAGCTCCACCAGCTGCAGACCCGACTCCTCGAGTTCGACGTCGAACACCCCGGGGATCGTCGCCTCGAAGCTGAGGTCGGCCGTCTCACCGGCGGCGACGTCGGCCATGACGTCGTAGCCGTGGAGGTG
The DNA here is from genome assembly GCA_037968675.1 of Acidimicrobiales bacterium. Classification (GTDB taxonomy): domain Bacteria; phylum Actinomycetota; class Acidimicrobiia; order Acidimicrobiales; family Salinilacustritrichaceae; genus Salinilacustrithrix. The sequence goes on from JBBKVY010000182.1 coordinate 62,849, forward strand.
GATGTGGTCGGCGACGTCGCTGGTCACCCGGACCGTCACCGTCTCGCCGAGCGAGATCGCGGTCCGCCCACCGCCGTCGACACCTCCGCCGGCAACGGACACCTCGACGACCGTGCCGTCGTCGACCGTGCTGTCCACGACCGTGCTGTCCACGACCGTGCTGTCGGCATCCTGCTCACCGGCCACCGTCGTCTCGGTGGCGCCATCGGCGTCAGCCTGGGTGTCGTCGTCGCCGCACGCGGCGATGAGCAGCGCACCAGCGAAGAGTGGGGCGCTCGCGCGCCGGAACGTGGATCGTTCCATGAGTTCTCCTTGTCGTTCGGGGACACCGACCCAGCAGGGCCGGCGGATTCAGCGGACTGAACCGAACGGTGGAGGAGCACGCAGGCCGACGGCGACGGTGGCCGGGACGAGGACCGGCGCCGAGATCGCGCGGACGAGGACGGCGCGGCGCGGGAGTCGTGCCGAGACTGGTCGGCCGCCGAGGACGAGCCGGACGGCCCCACGAACCAGATCGATGCCTCTGGTCGCCAGGAACGCCACCACGACCTGGGCGAGCAGACCGAGCCAGACGCCATGTTCGGAGACGACGGCACCGAGGCCCTCGCCACTGACGACACGTTCGCCGACCTCCTGGAACACGAACACGGCCACCTGCGCCGCGGCCAGACGCCGCCAGTCGATCCGGCCGGCGAGCCCGAGCGAACGAGCCGTTCGTACCGACCACCACAGCGCGGCGATCACACCGAGCGGGATGACGGTGGCCGCTGCCGCCGGGAGGTAGGCGTGTCCACCGAGCGCAGCCTCGCGGGCCGCGCCGTCGGGATGGGCCGTGGCGTAGCCGACGATGTGGCCGACCGCGACGCCGGCCGTGGCCAACATCCAGAAGGCGACACGACGCGGACTCATCGACTCCAGGCTACGGGTGGACCTGCGGGGGGTCGAAGTCGCTCGGGGACGCTCGGCTACGCTGGTTGCAGGACGGCCCCGAGGTACTGATCCCGACAGAGCGTGCGTTGCAGTTTCCCGCTGCTGGTCTTGGGCAGCGTCCCCGGCGCCACGAGAACGACGTCCTTCGCCGGGACCCCAACCGTCTCGCGGACCCGCTCGGTCACCGAGCGACGCACCGGATCGAGGTCAGCGGCCTTGGACTCGGCCACGATGACCAGGCTCTCCTTTCCCTTGGTCGTCTCGACACCGAACGCGATGACGTTGCCGGCACGGACACCGTCGACGAGGTTGCACGCTCGCTCGATGTCCTCGGGGAACACGTTGCGGCCGGCGACGATGATGACGTCCTTGATCCGCCCACAGAGCACCAGTTCGTCGTCGACGAGGTACCCGAGGTCCCCCGTACGGAGCCATCCATCGTGGAACAGGTCGACGTTGAGTTCCTCTCGCCCGTAGTAGCCCGAGCACACGGAGGTGCCCCGGATCTCGAGCTCACCCACCTCGCGTTCGAGACGTGGTCGGCCAGTGGCCGGATCGACGATCCGGATCTCGAGCCCCGACACTGCGGTGCCGAGCCGAGCGAAACCACGCGAGCCGTCGGCACCGGCATCGACCGGCGCGGCATACCGGTCGGTCTCGAGGACACGGCGATCGACCGTGTCGACGATCATGCCGCGGCCCGGGGGCGGGAACGTGCCGGCGATGGCCACCTCAGCCATTCCGAACGCCGGGAACACCGCGCCGGGCGCCATGCCGAAGCGTCCGGCGGCGTCGGTGAAGTCGGCGACGGTTGCCGGGTCGATGGGCTCGGCGCCGTTGAGGACGACACGGAGGGACGAGAGGTCGAGGTCTTCTTCCTGCTCCTTCGCCGCCCGGCGCAGCGCGCGAGTCGCGAGGACGTACGAGAAGTTCGGTCCGGCGGTTGCGGTGCCGCCGTAGCGCGACATCCACCGCATCCAGCGAGCGGGAGATGCCAGGAAGTCCTGTGGCGCGCCGAGCACGAACCGACTCCCGGTCGTCATGGCGAGCGACAGGAGACCGACCAGACCCATGTCGTGGTACAGCGGCAGCCAGGACACGAGCACGTCCGACTCGACGTCGAGCTGCGCCGCCGTCGAGATCGCGTCGAGGTTGGCGCACACCGCCCGATGCGGCAGCACGACGCCCTTGGGATCCGCCGTCGAGCCGCTGGTGAACGGGAGGATCGCCGAGGTCTCGGGATCGGCGGGCGGCCGGACATACGGCGAGATCAGCGCGATGTCGCCGAAGACGACCAGTTCGGGATCGCCCTTCTCGGGCGTGATGAAGGGCGCGAGCTCCGGATCGGCCAGGACCAGGTCGATGTCCGCGTGCTGGATCCGTTGGCGGGTCTGGGAGACGAACTCGTCGAGCGAGCCCATTCGCATCGGGAGCGGCAGCACGACCACGGTTGCACCGGCGAGCCACACCGACTGGATGGCCGTGACGAGCGCTCTCGAGGTCGGGCCGAGGATGGCCACGTGGTCACCCGGGGTGATGCCGAGCGATTGGAGCCCGGCGGCCATCGTGCGAGCGTCGTCGTGCACCTCCTGCCACGGGACGGTGACGTGGACGTCACCCGAGACGAAGGTGACGTCGTGGCCGAGGGCGGCACCGGCGGCGATGCGTTCTTGGAGCGTCTGCACGGTGGTCTGACCGGGGATGTGTCGATTGCGTTACGCCACCGGTCGCATCTCTTCCGGTGACGTGGGAGGCTGCGCGCATGAAACCGATCACGCCCCGCCCACTCGGTTGGATCGACCAGGCCCCGGTGAAGGTCACCCGCAGCCGCCGGATCGAGGCGTCCCAGGATGTCGTGTGGGCCGCCATCGCCGACCACGAGGGCTGGTCCCAGTGGTTCGGACCGATCACCAGGGTCGAACCGCTCGACCCACCGTCCGGTGTCGGCGGCCGTCGTCGCGTGCACATCCGGTCACTGGCGATGGAGGAAGAGTTCCTGGCGTGGGACGAGGGCAGCCGCTTCGCCTTCTGCGTGACCCACATGACGGTGCCGGTGATCCGATCCCTGGTCGAGGACGTCCGACTCACTCCTGATGGCGACGCCACCACGGTGAGCTACACCCAGGCCTTCGAACCGAAGGCGTCGAAGCTCTTCGCGCCGATCCTCCGCCGCGGTGCTCCGAAGCAGATCGACGGTGGTCTCGAGGGTCTCGCACACCACGTCGAGCGCTGAGCGCAGGCCTGGCGACCCTCGTCACCATGCGCGCCAGCGGCGGGACCAGGGTGGAATGGGAACAGATTCCCGACGTCGTCCGTGGTCACATCGACGACGTCTGCGAGAGCCCGGTCGTGCGCGCCGAGAACCAGGCAGGTGGATTCTCCCCCGGCATGGCCGCGCGATGCGTCCTCGCGGACGGACGGCGGGTGTTCATCAAGGCGGTCTCGCCCGACCAGAACCCGCAGGCGTGTCGCATCCATCGACGCGAAGCCGAGATCGCGGCGCTGCTGCCTGCATCGACCCCCGCCCCGCGTCTCGTGGGCTTGCACGACGACGGCATCTGGGTCGCACTCGTCTTCGACGACGTCGACGGCCGTCAGCCGGTCGAGCCCTGGACCACGAGCGACCTCGACCTCGTCGTGCCCGCGCTGCGCCGATTCGCCGGTGAGATGACCCCCAGCCCGGTCGACCCCCTCCAGTCGGTCGCCGACCGACATCGCCCGGTGTTCTCGGGCTGGCGGCGCCTGGCCGGCGGCGATGGCGACGCAGGGCGCCTCTCCCCGTGGGCACTCGATCATCTCGATCGTCTGGCGCACCTCGAGGCGGCGTGGGAGCCTGCGGTGGCCGGATCGACCCTGCTCCACGCTGATCTCCGGGCCGACAACCTGCTGCTCGACGATGCAGGAACTGTCTGGATCGTCGACTGGCCGTGGGCATGCGAGGGGGCAGCGTTCGTCGACGTCCTGTTCATGCTGCCGTCGATCGGTCTCGGAGGAGGGCCCGATCCGGCGACGGTGGTGGACCGCTACGACCTGTTCGCCGACGTCGATGACGAGGCAGTCCTCACCGTGGCCGTGGCCCTCGCCGGATTCTTCACCCGCGCCGCGATCGACCCGCCCCCAGCCGGCCTCCCGGCCCTTCGCAGATTCCAACAGGCGCAGGCCGACGTGACCGTGCGGTGGCTGCAGACCCTCGTCCCGTAGACCTGAACGTTCGGGAAACCGCGACGCGATCTCCTGGATCGGTCGGATGCGTCGCGCTACCCATGGGGCCATGGCAACCGACATGCAGGTCCGTACGGAGGCCACCGGCACGGAGACCGCCTCCCCGGCCGCCTGGCGCGGCCCGGCGATCACGTGCGCGCTGCTCGCCATCTCGACCCTCGCCATCTGGATCGTCGCACCGGAAGCCGTGCGTGCGACGTTCTCCGGCCCCGGCCCGCTGCTCCGAGTCGGCGCGGTGGTGGTCGGGTTCGGCCTCCTGTCCGCGATCGTCGGCCGGGTCGTCCCCAGCCGGTTGCTGGCACGCGTCGTCGTGGCCGTCCCGGTCGTCGCCGTGACCTGGTGGGCGCTGTCGCCCTATCTGGGTGACGACGTCGTCGACGAGGCATTCCCGGTCGTGGCCGGCGCATCGTCGACCGGCGACACCGCTCCGGCGGCCGACGCCGGCGATCCTGTGCCCGTCTCCCCATCCGACGCACCCGCTGATGCGGCAGCGCCGACAACGGCCTCGGCCGATGCTCCGACCCCACCACCGGCCGAGCCGATCGCTCTGGGAGGCGGTTCGTTCCACGGTCTCACGGGGCACCGCGGCGCGGGGACGGCAACCGTCTTCGAGTTGCCCGACGGCTCACGGGTGCTCCGCCTCGAGGAGTTCGACGTGTCCAACGGTCCCGGTCTCGAGGTCCACCTCGTTCCCGGCGCCGACCAGCGTGGGCCCGGCGGGGGCGTCGAACTCGCCGACCTGAAGGGCAACGTCGGCAACCAGAACTACGACGTACCGCCCGACCTCGACCTGCAAGGGGACTGGACCGTCCTCATCTGGTGCGAGCCGTTCACCGTCGAGGTCGCAAACGCCACGGCGGACTTCGGCTGAGCCGGTCTCGTCGGGTCTCGTCACGGGTAAGAGTGCGGCGATGAAGTTCAACCGCAACGCCCGACTCGACTCGTCCGAAGTGCGGTCGAAGGGACGCGGTGGCGCAGCGATCGGTGGCGGCGTGGGCATCGTCGGCGTTGTGGTGCTCCTCGCCCTCCAGGTCCTCGGCGGGCAGGGCGGCGGCGATCTCGCCGAGGTGCTCAGCGGTCTCGACGGCCAGCGCACCAACGGCGGGAGCGTCGCCTCGATCGACGGCTGCGACACCGGCGCCGATGCCGCCGAGCGTCAGGACTGCCGGATCGTGGCGTTCGTGAACAGCATCCAGGACCACTGGTCGACCTCGCTCGACGGCTACGAGCCAGCCTTCACCAACTTCTTCTCCGGCTCGGTGACCACCGGGGGCTGCGGCACCGCGAGCTCGGCCGTCGGCCCGTTCTACTGCCCGGCCGACAGCCAGGTGTACATCGATCTCGGCTTCTTCGAGACCCTCGAGTCACGGTTCGGGGCGTCGGGCGGCGACTTCGCCGAGGCCTACGTCCTGGCCCACGAGTACGGCCACCACGTCCAGAACCTGCTGGGCATCCGCGGCGAACGCGACGAGGGTGCCGGCAGCGACGCCGTTCGCCAGGAGCTCCAAGCCGACTGCTTCGCCGGCACCTGGGCCAACGCGGCCACCACGACGCCCGATCCGAGCACCGGCGAGATCCTCATTCTCGAACTCACCCGCCAGGACATCGACGAGGCACTGTCCGCTGCCGCGGCGGTGGGCGACGACCGGATCCAGGAGTCGGCAACCGGTGGGGTCGACCCCGAGTCATGGACCCACGGCTCGGCCGAACAACGCCAACGCTGGTTCCTGGTCGGCTACGACTCCGGCGACGCCACCGCCTGCGACACCTTCGCCGCCGAGACCCTGTAGGCGAACTCCGGATCTTGCGGCCGTTGTGGCGACCCCACCGCAAGAACGGCCGCAAGATCTTGTTCAGGGGACGATGTTGACGAGGTTCGGCGGTCGGGAGATGACCTTGCGGGGCTCGCCGTCGACGTGTGGCCGCACCTTCTCGCTCGCCAGCGCCAGTGCCGCGGCCTCGTCCTCGGAGATGTCGGGCGAGACCTCGAGGCGATCGCGGATCTTGCCCGCGACCTGGACGACCATGGTCACCGAGTCGACCGCCAGCATGGCCGGGTCGTGCTCTGGCCACGGCTCCTCGTGCACATGGCCGCCGTTTCGCAGTTCCCACAACTCCGCGGTGACGTGTGGCGCCATCGGGGCCAGCAGCTTCAGCAACGTGTCGACGGCGAAGTCGGTCTTGCCCTGCTTGTAGACCAGGTTGGTGAACTCCATGAACGCCGCCACGGAGGTGTTGTAGCTCCAACGCTCCATCTCGTCGGAGACCCGGGCGATCAGGCGGTGCGTCGCCTTGTCGACCTCGAGCGCGTCGTCGCCGCTCGCGTCCGGCACGACGCCGGATCCCGGGTAGGCCAGGCGCCACAGGCGACCGATGAACCGGTACGTGCCCTCGATCCCGACGCCTTCCCAGTCGACGTCGTCCGCTGGCGGGCCGACGAAGAGCTGACCCAGGCGCAACGCGTCGGCACCCTCACGGTCGAGGATCGCCTCGGGTGCGACCAGGTTGCCTTTCGACTTCGACATCTTGACCCCGTCGAGGCGGATCATGCCCTGCGTGAAGAGCCGCTGGAACGGCTCTCGTAGCGTCGCGGGCGCGACCTCGAGGTCGGCGAGCGCCTTGGTGAAGAAGCGGGCGTACATCAGGTGGAGAATGGCGTGCTCGACACCGCCGATGTACTGATCGACCGGTAGCCAGTGTTCGACGGCGGCCCGGTCGAAGGGCAGGTCCTCGTTGGTCGGGTCGGCGAATCGCAGGAAGTACCAGGACGAGTCGACGAAGGTGTCCATCGTGTCGGTCTCGCGCACGGCCGCCCCGCCGCACCTCGGGCAGGTGGTGTTGAGGAAGCCTTCGTGATGCTTGAGCGGCGACTCACCGGTGGGGAGGAACTCGACGTCGTCGGGGGCGAGGACCGGGAGTTGGTCCACGGGCACCGGGACGGCTCCGTGATCGGGGCAGTAGACCACGGGGATCGGGCTGCCCCAGAAGCGCTGACGCGACAGGAGCCAGTCGCGCAGTCGGAAGTTGACCTTGGCCTCGCCCAGGCCCCACGTGTCCAGCCACTCGATCGCCCGGGCCTTGGCCTCGTCGACGTCCATGCCGTTCAGGTCGAGCGATTCGAACGTGCTCTCCGACGCCGGGCTGTTGATGGCCGGACCGTCGCCGGTGTAGGCCTCGCCGTCCCATCCTTCCGGCGGTTGGACGGTGCGGACGATCGGCAGGTCGTAGGCCTCGGCGAAGTCCCAGTCGCGCTGGTCCTGGCCGGGTACCGCCATGATCGCGCCGGTGCCGTAGGTCACGAGTACGTAGTCGGCCAGGTACAGCGGCACCGGCTGCTGGGTGAAGGGATTGAGCAGATGGGAGCCGGTGAACACGCCGCGTGTGTCGAGCGCACCCTCGGAACTCAGGCGGTCCATCTCGGAGGTGCTCCGGGCTCGCGCGACGAAGGCCTCGACGGCGGGCCGGTTCTCGTCCGTCGTGACCGTGAGCGCCAAGCCGTGCTCGGGGGCCAGGACCGCGTACGTCATCCCGAAGGCGGTGTCGGGACGGGTCGTGTACACCGACACCTCGGCACCGCTGGAATGCGCGTTGCCGTCGGCGTCAACGACGGCCATCGAGAACTCCGCTCCCTCTGAGCGTCCGATCCAGTTCTTCTGCATGGTGACCACGCGTTCGGGCCAGTCGACCAGATCGAGGTCGTCGAGCAACTGCTGGGCGTAGTCGGTGATCCTGAAGAACCACTGCTCGAGGTCCTTGGCCTCGACCAGGTCCCCCGACCGCTCGCAGGTGCCGTCGGCCAGGACCTGTTCGTTCGCGAGCACGGTCTGGCACCCGGGGCACCAGTTCACGGCGGCCATCTGCTTGTAGGCCAGTCCGTTCTCCAGGAACTTCAGGAAGATCCACTGGGTGAAGCGGGTGTAGCTCGGGGAATGGCTCGTCACCAGACGACGCCAGTCGTACCCGGCACCGATCCGCCGCAGGGACGACGACAGCTCCACGATCTTCTCCTCGGTGAACTCCCGGGGATGGCGACCGGTCTCGATGGCAGCGTTCTCGGCTGGGAGCCCGAAGCTGTCGAAGCCGATGGGCGACAGCACGCCGTAGCCCTGCATGGTCCGATGGCGGACGATCAGATCGCCGAAGGTGTAGTTGCGGACGTGACCCATGTGGGCGGCGCCGGAGGGATACGGATACATGCACAGCACGTAGTACGGCGGCCGGGGATCGTCGTTGTCGACCTCGTAGGTGCCTTCGTCGATCCACCGCTGTTGCCATCTGGCCTCGACCGCCTGCGGGTCGTACACGGGCAGGCGTCGGTCTGCGCTGTCGCCGTGCCGGGTCGTGTCGTCTGCGGTCCCTGGTTCCACGACGAGGAATCGTAGGTGCGCATCGCCGCCCGATCCGATTGCGTTCGTGGACCGATCGGTGTTCTATCGTGTTGAACCCCGCGAGTTGTTCGAACACGGGGCTATAGCTCAGTTGGTAGAGCGCTTCAATGGCATTGAAGAGGTCAGGGGTTCGATTCCCCTTAGCTCCACGCTTCGCCTCCAGCGACGCCACGATTGCTCCGCATTCGTCAGGCACCTCACCCCACGATGCCGAGCCTCCCCGAACCTGACCATCGCCTGACCCTGGCGGACGGGAGGCGGGTCGCCTACGACGACCGAGGGGATCCGAACGGTCAGCCGGTGCTGTTCTTCCACGGCACTCCCGACACCCGCCTGGCCCGGCACCCGGACGATTCGATCGCCGCGTCGCTCGGCGTTCGGGTCATCGCCGCTGACCGACCAGGACTGGGCGCCAGCGACGTGTACGCCGGGGCCACACCGGCGACGGTCGCCGAAGATCACCGAGCCGTGCTGGACAGTCTCGTCCTGGACCGCGTGCATCTCGTCGCGTGGTCAGCGGGCGCGATCCCCGCGCTGGCATTCGCCGGGAGCCACGCCGAGCGCACACGCTCGCTCACCCTTCTTGCGCCTCTCGTCCCCGCCGACGCCTATGACGACGCTGGCGTGGTCGACGATGCCGACGAGGGCCGGCGCCTCTTCGCCGACATCCACGGCTCCATGAGCCCGGACGACGCAGGCCGCGAACTCGCGGCGTGGTTGGTCCCGCCGGAGATCGACGACACGCTCGCCCGTGAACTGCTCGCTGCATCCATCGCTCGGCTTCGCCACATTCCGGGAGCCGGCGATGCCATGGTCGCCGCGTTGCGTGGGAGCGTCGTCCAGGGCATGATCGGCCTCGAACGCGAGATCACGGCCCAGGCGATCGTGCTCGGGGCCGTGCTCGATGCGATCGTCGCACCCGTCACGATCCATGCGGGGACCGAGGACGCGGTGACTCCGCCGGCCATGGCGAGATGGCTGCAGCACCGACTCGGCGGCGACCTCCGCCTCCATGCGGACGGACACCTGCTCGCCATCACCAGATGGGCCGAGATCATCGGCCGCATCGTCGAGACCTGAGGTCTACACCTCGACCGATGGCCCGTCGGGATCGGGCCAGTCGATCGATGCCACGTCGGACCACAGTCGTTCCAGCTCGTAGTACTTGCGCGTGTCGTCGTGAAACACGTGCACGACGAACGTGCCGTAGTCGGACAGCACCCACTCGGCCTCGGCCGTTCCCTCGACCCGGATGGGGCGGGGACCGTCAGACCGGGCGAGCACATCCTCGATCTCCTGCACGATGGTCCGCACGAGGCGCGGGTTGGACGCCGACACGATCACGAAGTAGTCGGTGATCGCCAGCACGTCGCCGACGCGGAGGACGACGATGTCGGTTCCGCCCTTCGCATGCGCGGCCCGCGCCGCGATGACCGGGTGGGTCGGATCCATGTGGTCGACGACCGGATCATCGGAGAGTCGGGCGGACGAGGTGGTCGTGCTGGGATCAGACATGGTCGGCGCCAAGGGTAACGGTGATGTCGACCGCGTCGCTGGGTCGGGTGTCCTCGACCACTGCGCCGACATCGATCCCGAGGATCTCGGCCACGGCCTCGGCCTCGTCCTGGAACTCGTCGCCGGTGTACTCGATCGTCGTGGCCACGACGTCGAGGTTCCCTGCGTTCCCGACGAGCGTCACCTCGACGCCGGCGGGAGGGAGCATCCCGGCGACCGACATCGCCTTCGACGTGTCCGTGGTGCCGTTCAGCACACGGAGCCTGGCCCGGATCCCAGGTCCGGGAGACACCGGGAGCGGGATGAGGCGGTCGATGAGGGCGCGCAGCTCAGCTGCACGAGGAACAAAGGTCGGCTCGTCTCCGAAGCGCTCCGCCGTCGAAGGCTGGACCGGGAGCGTCTCGATCTCGTTGCCGTCCCGCGCGAGTGAGCGAACGAATCGTCCGACACCCGAGTCCAGTTCGCCCGGGACCGCCGCATCGCTCCCGTCGACTGCCACCCCGTCGAGCCACGCGTTCCAGAACGTCTGGTGGCGGAACAACCTCGCGAGATCGGATTCTCCCTCCACGGTCGAACGGAGATACGGGCCGACGTCCTCGGCTGCCAGGTCGATCGCACCCGCAGCGAACCGGACCTCGTCGTCGACGCGGAGTTCGTTGGGATTGTCGATCGTGATCGGCGCGACAGGACCGACCAGGTCGGCCCAGCGCGCATCGTCGACGACCGCGAGTTCCTGCACACCCGAACCCACCAGGAAGCCGACCGCGTCCGCCTCGCTCGTGGGCGTCGTCGCCTCGTAGGCCGAGCCGACTGGACGCTCGTCCTCGAGCGGGAGCTGGGTGATCGTCCGCCGGGGCACGAGCAGCACGCCCCCACCACCGCCATCAGGAGACGCGAGCGACAGCACAGTGATCGAGTCGAGTGCGCCGTCGACGTCGTGCATCAGCACCAGGGTCGGCGAGGGATCGACCAGCGCCTCGAATCCGGGCTCGGTCGGGTCCACGATCGGCGCGAGGACCTCGCCTTCGGTGCTGGCGCGGATGAGGCGCGTGCCGCCGTACACCAAGCCACAGCCGGCGACCATCAGCACGGCCAACGCCACCCACGACCAGCGACCGGTCCTGGATCGTGACTCGCCCGCGTCCGCCTCGCGATCCACCTCGGGATCCGGCGATGCCGCCTCGTCCGCGGCTGCGATGTCGGTGCCCGCGATGTCGGTGCCCGCGATGTCGGTGCCCGCGATGTCGGTGCCTGCGAGTTCGGTGCGCGCCGGCGCGGTGTCGATGTCGACGGACAACAACGCCGCGAGGCGAGCCTCTCGCTCGTCCTCGGTGGTCCCGGCAACTCCGGAGACGTCGTCAGTCACGGCTCGCCACGATAGAGCCGGCGGGCCCGCACGCAGGAGATCACGTCACGGGGCAACAGGTAGTGCAACGGCCTGCCGTCTCGGACGCGTGCCCGCAGATCCGTCGACGAGACCTCGAGTCTCGGCACCTCGACATGTGCCCACCGCCAGCCCTCGGGCACGGCGGCGGGACGCGACCCCGGACGATCGACCACCACGAGCGACGCGAGTCCTCGGACTTCGTCCGCCCGCTCCCACGTCGACAGCCCAGCGGCGGCGTCCGCTCCCAGGATCAGGAACAGCGCGGCGTCCTCATTCGATGCAGCGATCGCTGCCAGGGTGTCGGCGGTGTAGCTGTCGCCACCACGGGCGATCTCGATCGATGACGCCTCCAGACCATCCACGCCGGCGACCGCGGCCTCGACCATGGCGAGCCGATCGTCGGCCGCGCTGATCGCCCGGGTGCCGAGCTTCTGCCACGGCTGGTTGGCGACCACGAGCAGCACCCGGTCGAGACCGAGCGCGTGGCGAACGTCGACCGCCGTGACCAGATGGCCGACGTGGGGTGGGTCGAACGTCCCCCCGAAGACACCGATCCGTTCACCCACGATCGGTCACCGTACCGGCCCCGAAACGGGCTCTCTGGCCCCTTGACACGTATGCGACACTGGTTGTTCCCTCCCCCTGCGTCCACATCGGAACTGGTCTGCTCCACCACATCGATGGGTAGGGATTCGAGCAACATCAGGCCCATTCAGCGGGGCTTGTGACCACCGTCACAACGCCGGTGGGAATCACACGGCTGCAACCTTCGTTGGAAGTCATGACATGAGCGATTCAGTAGGTCAGTACCTCAACGAAATCGGCATGGTGCCCCTCCTCACAGCCGAGGAAGAGCGCCAACTGTCGCAAGTCATCGAGAAGGGCCGCGAGGCGCGCGACGCCCTCGCGGAGCACGAACAGCCTTCCCGAGACGCACGGCGAGCCATGGGCTCGGCGGCCGCGGCCAAGGACCGGTTCATCCGGGCCAACCTCCGCCTCGTCGTCTCGATCGCTCGGCGGTATCCGCTTCCGCCGTCGATGGAGCTCCTCGACCTCATCCAGGAGGGCAACCTGGGCCTCGAACATGCCGTCGACAAGTTCGACTGGCGCAAGGGGTTCAAGTTCTCCACCTATGCCACGTTCTGGATCCGCCAGGCCATCGGCCGAGCGCTCGACCAGAAGGCCAGCCTCGTTCGTCTCCCCGGCGACCGTTCGGCCAGTCTGCGTGCCGCCCTGCGACATGCCTCGGGTGAGGGTGGCGAACTCGACGACGAGCATGCCCGCCTGCACCGCCTCACCACCCCCACCTCCCTCGACCGCCAGGTCGGCGACGATCCCGATGGATCCGAGCTCGTCGACCTCCTGGCCGATTCCAAGGCCGGGCCAGAGGCGCTGACCCTGGCTCGTGCCGAAGACGAGATGGTCACGGGACTGCTCGACGTGCTCGAGCCCCGTGCCCGCTTCGCCGTGGAACAGCGCTTCGGTCTGAACGACGGCCGTACCCGCAGCTACCGCGAGGTCGGCGAGGAGCTCGGCGTGACCGCCGAGGCCGCCCGCCGTCTCGTGAAGCGGGCCGTCGGGACGGTCCGCGAGGAAGCCGGCACCCGCGGCGCCGCCTAGTCCCCGCGGATCGATGCCGCGATCTGGTCAATGACCGCCCGCTCCCTGGGGTGGTCATTGGTCGTTTTGACCACTCTCCCCGGCAATCGCTTTCTCCGGAACCCGTCGATCATGCGAGGCTGGTGACCGTGACCAACTGGAACCCAGCGACCTGGCGTGAGCAGACCGCCGCGCAGCAACCGGAGTGGCCCGATGCTGGCGCGCTCGACAGCGTGCTCAAGGAGCTGGGGACCTATCCCCCGTTGGTGTTCGCAGGCGAAGCTCGCGCCCTCACCGAGCAACTGGGCCAGGTTTCCGACGGGAAGGCGTTCTTGCTCCAGGCCGGCGACTGTGCCGAGTCGTTCGACTCCTTCTCGGCCACAGCCATCCGCGACAAGCTCAAGGTCATCCTCCAGATGGCCGTGGTCCTGACCTACTCCTCCGGGGTCCCGACCGTGAAGGTCGGCCGCATCGCCGGTCAGTTCGCCAAGCCCCGTTCGAGCTCGACCGAGACGATCGACGGAGTCGAATTGCCGTCGTTCCGCGGTCACATCGTCAACGACATCGGCTTCACCGACGCCTCCCGTACCGCCGATCCCGCCCGGCTGCTCCAGGCCTACAACCAATCGGCATCCACGCTGAACCTGCTCCGGGCGTTCACCAAGGGCGGCTTTGCCGATCTGCGTCAGGTCCACGCGTGGAACCAGGAGTTCGTCGCGTCGTCCAACGAGGGCCAGCGGTACGAGCAATTGGCGTCGGACATCGAACGGACGCTCTCGTTCATGCGCGCCGTCGGCATCGACACGCCCGACACGCCGACCCTTCACGAGGTCGACTTCTACACCTCACACGAGGCGCTGCTGCTCGGCTACGAGGAGGCGCTCACCCGCCAGGACTCCCTCACCGGCGACTGGTACGACTGCTCGGCCCACATGATCTGGATCGGCGAACGCACCCGCCAGATCGACGGGGCCCACGTCGAGTTCTTCCGTGGCGTCAAGAACCCGGTCGGCTGCAAGATCGGCCCCACGGCCACTCCCGACGAGGTGCTCGCGCTGTGCGAGGCACTCAACCCCGAACGGATCCCGGGCCGGCTGACGCTCGTCGTCCGCCAGGGCGCCGACAACGTGGCCGACAACCTTCCGCCGCTGCTCGACGCGGTACGCGATGCCGAGCACCCCGTGGTGTGGGCCTGCGACCCGATGCACGGCAACACCTTCACCGCCCCGTCGGGTCGCAAGACCCGGCACTTCGAGGACGTCATACGCGAGGTCGCCGGTTTCTTCGCCGCCCACCAGGAGGCAGGGACCTGGCCAGGGGGCATCCACATCGAACTCACCGGCGACGACGTGACCGAGTGTCTCGGCGGCTCGGAAGACCTGGTCGACGGGGACCTCGGCACCCGCTACGAGACGATGTGCGACCCGCGCCTCAACGGTCGCCAGTCGCTCGACCTCGCCTTCCGGGTGTCCGAACTCCTCCGATCCTGACCCGGATTCCCTCGAATCCCGGGAATGTTGATCGGAGTAGTCAGGTTTGACACACTTGAGCCGTGAAAGCTGACCTGTTCGGTCAACTATTCGATCAAGACGAGGAACTCCCCATGCAGAGCCGTGCGATCGTTCTCGATCCGGAACAGGCAACGGACATCGCCAAGTTCGAGTCGGTGCTGTCCGGTTACCTGTCCGGCGACATCGAGGAGGACGCGTTCCGCGTGTTCCGCCTCACCAACGGCATCTACGGGCAGCGCCAGGGCGGCACCAACCAGATGGTCCGGGTGCGCATCCCGTACGGGAAGGTCGATCCCGAACAACTCGACATGATGGGCCACCTCGCCGAGAACTACAGCCGCGGTTGGGGTCACATCACGACCCGTCAGAACATCCAGTTCCACTTCGTCGAGCTCGAGCGCATCCCCGACCTCATGCGTGAACTCGCGAGCGTGGGCATGACCAGCCGTGAGGCGTGCGGCGACACCAACCGCAACGTCCAGGGGTGCCATCTCGCCGGCGCCTGCCCGCACGAGGTCCTCGACATCACCGCGTGGGCCGAAGCCGCCAACCAACACTTCCTCCGCAACCCGCTGGTCCAGCGCCTGCCCCGCAAGTTCAAGATCAACTTCTCCGGCTGTGACACCGACTGTGGCCAGGCGATGTTCAACGACTGTGGCGTCATCGCCGTCAGTCGACCGCGCGAAGACGGTACCCTCGAACCCGGATTCCGGGTCTTCGTCGCCGGCGGTCTCGGCGCCAACCCGCATCCGGCGCTCGCGCTCGAGGAGTTCACCCCCCGCGACGAGTTGCTGGCCACGCTCGAAGCGATCCTCCGGGTGTTCTCGAACCACGGCTTCCGCGACAACAAGCTCCGGGCGCGCATGAAGTGGCTCGTCGACACCATGGGCTGGGACGAACTGCAGGAGCGGGTGCTCAAGGAGCGCAAGTTCCTTCTGGCATCGGCGACCTGGCCGGGCGGTGTGCCCGACGTCGTCGACAAGTGGGGCGACTCCCCCGCAGGCGTCGCGACCGGCGTCGCGCCGACCGAGGTCGGCCAGGGCGTGCCCGTCATGCTCCGCCGCACCGGCGAGTACGAGCGTTGGGAAGACGCGAACGTCATCCGCGGCAACGCCAAGGGCACGGTCTCGGCCTACGCCTGGTCGCGCCTGGGCGACATCACCGCCGACCAGTTCCGTGCGCTCGCCAGCATCCAGCGAGAGTTGGGTGCCGACGTCCGCGTCACCAATCGTCAGAACCTGGTGTACCGCGATCTGAGCGAAGACCAGCTCCGCACGCTCTTCGACCGCCTGTCGGTCATCGGCATGGCCGAGCCCGGAGCCGAGCTCTCACGTGATGTGGTGGCGTGTCCGGGCGCCGACACGTGCAACCTGGCCGTCACCCAGTCCCGTGGCCTCGCCGACGCCATCGGGGACGCCCTCGACGCCGAGGGACTGGCCGAGGTCGGCGGCATCCGCACCAACATCTCCGGTTGTACCAACTCCTGCGGTCAGCACCACATCGCCGACATCGGGTTCTTCGGCGCCGAACGCCGAGCCAACGGGCGCTCCGCTCCGGGCTACCAGATGCTGCTCGGCGGCTACGTGGGCCAGGAGAAGATCCACTTCGGCGAGAAGGCGCTGCGCCTCCCGGCCAAGAACGCCCCGGAGGCGGCCGTCCGGGTGGTCCGACGGTTCGCGGCAGAACGCGACGCGGGTGAGGACTTCCGCGGCTGGCTCGAACGAAACGGTGGCGCCAAGGGCGTGGGCGAGACGCTCAAGGAGCTCGACGTCTTCCCTGATCACGACGAGAACCCCGACTTCTACGTCGACTACGGCGAGACCGGGCCCTACGTGAAGGAGATCGGCGAGTCCGAGTGCGCGACGTGACGATGCTCACTCGACCTCGAACCCTCACGGGATCTTCGAGTCTCGTGTCGTTGCCGGCTGCTCGCTGACGCTCCTGACGTCGGCCACACCCATCTACCCTCCCGAGAAGAGTTGCCTTCCATGCCCGTCACCGTGCCGCTGCCGAGTCTGCGCCACACCTACACCGACGACGAACTGTTCGAGCTCAACGCCGAGTTCGAGCACGCGCCGGCGTCGACGATCATCAACTGGGCCGTCGACGCCTTCGGTCCGCATCTGTGTCTCACGGCATCGATGACCGATGCGGTGTTGATCGATCTCGCCGTGAAGGTCGATCCGGCCATCGAGGTCGTCTTCATCGACACCGGCTACCACTTTCCCGAGACCCTCGAGACCGTCGAGGCTGTCCGTCGGCGCTACGGCCTGAACCTGCGCATGATGACCGTCCCACCCCACGACGAAGAACTGTGGAAGGTCGATCCAGGCAATTGCTGCTCGGCGATCAAGGTCGGACAGCTCGACCGCGCCCTGGACGGCAAAGCAGCATGGATGAGCGGACTCCGACGTGAGGAGTCACCGACCCGCACCAAGGCGCCCATCGTCGCTCGTGACCTCCGGGGTCTCGTCAAGGTCAATCCGTTGGCCAACTGGACCGACCGCGACGTCGCCGACTACGTCGCCGACCATGACGTGCCGGTGAACCCACTGGTGGCCAAGGGCTACCTGTCCATCGGTTGCCAACCCTGCAC
>JBBKVY010000183.1:0-19760 GCA_037968675.1 Acidimicrobiales bacterium
GACCTCCGGCGTCTCGGTCAAGGAGCTCTACCAACTCTTCCCGAAGGGACCGGCCAAGAGCGCAGCCAAGATCGCCGGCATCCCCAAACCCCGCGGCTGCATCTGAGGAGCACGAACGAACCATGACCGACACCACCACCCCCGACACCGCCACCCCCAACCCGATCACCAAGGTCTCGGTGATCATCTCGCAAGGCTCCCTCGAAGGGATCTATCCCGGTCTGATCATGGCCAACGGCGCCCGCGCCGAGGGCATCGAGGCCAACCTGTTCTTCACGTTCTTCGGCCTCGACGCCATCCACAAGGAACGACACGAACACATCAAGCTCGCCACCGTCGGCAACCCCGGTCTCCACATTCCGACCATGGCCGGTGGCCTGCCCGGTGTGTCGTCGGTGATGACTCGCTACATGAACCACAAGATGGAGGACCTCGACATCCCGTCGATCCCCGAGTTCGTCGAGCTGATCGGCGACACCGGCGCCGGCATGTACGCCTGCAAAGCATCGGTCGACCTGTTCGGGCTTGAGAAGAACGACTTCATCCCCCAGGTCCAGGACATCATCACCATCGGCGAGTTCTACGAGATCGCCGCCGGCGGCCACATCATCTTCACCTGACCTGACCAGAAACCACGATCGAGCGTGATCGACGACCCGGTGGATCCCACTCCGATGCCTCGCCCCACCAGTAGTCACGGAGCCCGACTCTCGAGGAGCCTCGGCCTCGTCGAGGTCACCGCGAGCGGTGTCGGGCTCATCATCGGCGCCGGCATCTATGTGCTGCTCGCGGCGGCGACGGCCGAGGCCGGCGCCGTGGTCTGGATCTCGTTTCTCGTGGCTGGCGGGCTGAGCGCGCTCACTGCGCTCAGCTATGCAGAGCTCGCGTCCATGTACCCGTCTGCGGGGGCCGAGTTCGAGTACACGCGGCGAGTCGCTCCGCCTTGGGTCGCGTTCGCGGTCGGCTGGCTCATGATCCTCGCGCTGGCGGTGGCTGCCGCGGCGGTGTCCCTCGGGTTCGGGAAATACCTGCGCTACTTCGTGGACGTACCCACACAGCCCGGGGCGCTCGCGCTCCTGGCTGTCGTGACCGCGATCGCGCTCTCGGGAATCGAGCACTCCGCCCGGCTCACGACGGTGCTCAGCGCGGTGCAGGTGCTCGGGCTCGTAGCGATCATCGCAATCGGGGTACCCCACATCGGCGACGAATCGCTCCTCGAGGGCGGCTCGGTCCACGCCGTTCTCGGCGCCTCAGCCCTCGTGTTCTTCGCATTCGTCGGATTCGACGAAGTGATCACCCTGTCGGACGAGACCACCGAACCCACTCGGACGATCCCACGTGCACTATTCCTTGCTCTCGGCCTGTCGACCGCCCTGTATGTCGGCGTCGCGATCGCCGGGGTCTCGGTACTCGGTGCCGCCGGTCTCGCCGCGGCTGACCAACCATTGGCCGAGGTGATGTCCACCGCAGTTGGTGGCGTGAGCGGGGGTGTCGTCGCGGTAGTGGCCATGATCGCCACGACCAACACCACCCTGCTCGCCATCACGGCCGCATCGCGGTTGCAGTTCGGCATGGCCTCCACGGGAGCGCTGCCGGACTCGCTTCACCGCGTCAACCGCCGACGCGCCCCCAACCGAGCGATCTGGATCGCAGTCGCGGCGGCCGCATGCTTCGTCTGGATCGGCGACATCCAGGTCGTGGCCGGGGTGACCGACTTCTCGGTCTACGTCGTCTTCATCGCGGTCAACGTGACCGTGATCATCCTGCGCTTCTGGCAGCCGAATCGTCGCCGACCGTTCGCCGTGCCTGCAACCATCGGCCGAGTACCGATCCCGCCCGTGATCGCGCTCCTCGTCACCGGAGTCATGGTGCCGTTTCTCGACCCGGCGGCGATCGGTCTGGGCGTCGGCGCAACCCTGCTCGGTGTCGCGGCCTACGTTTTCATGCGACGATCGCAGTCCCCGACGTCCGACAACCACCCCACCGAGGACCGTCCAACCGGAGATGTCGCCATGGCGCCACGCACCAGGATCACCATCGAGGACGCCGTCGCGACCGGCGGGGTGCTGCGTGTCGACTTCGATGCCGTCGACTTCGATCTCGAGGAGTTCCGTACGGGCATGCAGGTCGAACTCCAACACGGCCGCGGCGACCCCGACACCAACATCACCGACGACAACTTGCTGGCCACCGGCAAGATCACGCTCGCCCACCTCAACGAGATCCCCGACTACTACACCCGACTCGCCGAGATGACCAGGCAAGCGCGCCTGCAACGAGACCCTCGGGGACGGTGATTCAGCCGGCGTGATGAGCGCGACGTCCGCTCAAGTCCTCGTTGTACGGCGCAGGCCGGTAGGTGTTGCTCCTCCGTTGACGTTCTGCTTCGTCATCGACACGTCGAGCCAGCAGTTCGGCGAGTGTCTCCAGAGTGCTGCGGCCGACACGGTGTCCGATTACGGCATCGCCGAACCTGCCGACCCGACCCAGTGGAGCCTCGTAGCTCCCGGAGATCGTCAGGTGGCGACGGGCGGTCCCGAAATCGGCGACAGACAGCTCGCCCACGAAACCCGGGAGGAGTCGCTCGTGTCCCACGGGATCCCAACGCAGCGGTACGGACACTGTCCCATCGCTGCCGTGGCGCCGCCTCTGAACAGTTCGTTGATCGACGGCTCGCCGGTGAACTCCCGATACTCGGCGAGGAACGATTCCGCCGGCGGTCGTCCTGCGAGCAGTTCGACGTCCATGGCGAGGAACGTGACGTCGGCCAGGACGTCACCGATTCGATAGTCGTCGTTGAACGCCAGGCAGTCGATGATCCGAGGCCCGTCGTCGAGGCAGAAGATGTCGTCGGCCAGGAGGTCGCCGTGGCCGTCGCGGATCATTCCGTCGGCGATCCGCTTCTCGAACAGCGGTCTGCGGCCGGGCAGGTAGGCGCGGGCGAGTTCCGATACTCGGCCGGCGTCGCCTTCCGGGATCACCGTGCCGAGATTCCGATCGATGACATCGAAGTTGTCGACCCAGTTGGACTCGATCGAATCGACTGTCGCCATGTCGGTGGTGCTCGCCGGTGGCAACCCGGCATGGAAGGTGGCGACCCTTCGCGCCACGGCACGAAGGTGATCAGGGAACTCCGGCTCGGAGACCAGGCTGGATAGTCGGCGGTCGTGGGGTAGTCGACGCATGACGATGAAGTGGTCCACGAGCTCACCGAACTCGCAGACGTCGGCCAGCCCGAGGTTAGACGTCCGGAGCGAGGCGACGGTTCAGTTCGACCTCCCGGTCGGCGGCCTCGAGTCGGGTCGTCCTGTCGGTCAGGTCGAGGAACGGCATCTCGACCCGCTTGAGGAGCTCGTACGCCCGATCTCCAGCAAGCAGCACCGTGGAGAGATGCGTCTCCACGACCTGAGCGGAGCCGTCGAACATGACAGGTGGCACCGAAACGATGGGCACCGGAGCCGTCACTCCGCAGCCATCGCCCGGAGGACGTCGAGGCGAGCGGCGCGACGGGCAGGCACGAGGCCCGCTCCGACGCCACAGAAGGCGGCGAGGCCGACGATGAGGCCCAGGGTTCCGTACGGGATCGTGGCACCAGCCACGACGGAGTCGGGCATGGCGATGGCGACGGCGGTGCCGAGGCCGAGGCCGACGGCGATCCCGAGCAGTGCCCCGAAGACGGAGACCATGGCGGATTCGATGACCACCATCTCGCGGGTCTGGCGTCGCAGCATCCCCACGGCGCGCATGAGCCCGATCTCTCGGGTCCGTTCGAGGACGGAGAGGGCCAGGGTGTTGGCGATGCCGAGCAGAGCGATGAACAGGGCGAGGCCGAGCAGCCCGTTGACGGCGATGAGGATGCTGTTGAACTGCGCGGTCTGGTCGGCTTGGAAGGCCGCTCGGTCCTCGACCTTGACCTGGGGGTAGTCGGCGAGGAGACCCTCCACTGCTGTGAGGGTGGCGGCAGGATCGGCGTCGGCGTCGAAGCGGGCGAAACCCAGGAAGTCGAGATCGCTCGTCGGGTAGTAGGTGGCGAACAGGCCGATGTCGATCAGGTAGTTGCCGGCGTAGGTCGAATCGGCGTAGGTCCCGGCGACTGTGAGGTCCTGGGGGCCGCCTGTGGCGAATTCGACCGATACGTGGTCACCCACGGCGAGATCGAGATCGCCGGCCGGGTCTTGATGGATGAAGATCTCCTGGCTTCCCAGTTGGTCGAACGATCCCGATTGCAGGTCGATGTCGAACAGGTGCGGCAATGCGGTGGCGTCGGCCGCGACGAGGTCCCGCTCGCGGCCGTCGACGATGAACCGGGAGAGTCGTACTCCGCTGGCAGCTTCGATTCCTGGGAGTTGCGCCACCTCGGCGGTGAGCGCAGGGCTGAAGCCGGTCGAGGTGCCGGTGGAGAGCACGAGGTCCGCCGAGATCGCGCTCTGGATGGATGCCGAGAACGTGTCCTTCATCGACGTGCCGACGATGAACACCGTCGTCACGAGCGCGAGGCCGATCATGAGCGCCGAGGCGGTCTTGGCGGTGCGGTCGGGGTTGCGGACGGCGTTCGCGTGAGCCAGGCGCCCGACAGATCCGAACAGCGGGGCAACGAATCGTCCGACTGTGCCGGCGAGGGGAACGGCCACCACGGGGCTGAGCAAGGTCACGCCGATGAACACGCCGACCGAGCCCAGGGCCAGGAGCGACATCACCATCGTGGTGGTGTCGACGACGAACAGGCCGCCGACGACGAGGCAGCCGCCAAGGCTCCCGACGGCGGCCCCACCCCATACCCGGCGGGCTCTGGACCATCCGGTCTGGACAAAGCCCTCGGTCATGCCCTGCACCGGGGGGACGGTCGAGGCGCGCCGCGCCGGGGCGACGGAAGACACCAGGGTCACGCCAACGCCGACAACGAACGCGGCGACGATCGTTCGGCCGGCCAGGACGAGTCCCTGCTGCGGGAGGCCGAACCCTGCTGCGGTGAGCAGGGCCTGGAGGCCGACGGCGATCACCGCGCCGAAGGCGAGCCCGACGAAGGACGCGACGACTCCGACGACGAGGGCTTCGCCGACGACCGACCGGGTGATCTGGGAGGGGCTGGCGCCGAGGGATCGCAGGAGCGCGAGCTGGCGGGTTCGTTGTCCGACCACGATCGAGAAGGTGTTGTTGATGAAGTAGGCAGACACGAACAGGGCGATCCCGGCGAAGCCGAGCAGGACGTTCTGGAACGCGTCCATGAGTCCGCTGACGCCGTCGCTGGATTCGGTGACGACCTGCGTGCCGGTGACGGACTCGACGCCTGGGGGCATGGCGTCTTGGATGCGGGCGGCGAGGGTGGCGTTGTCGACGCCCTGACCGGCGGCGACGTCGATGGTGTCGTACTGGCCGTCCTCGCCGAGGATCTGGGGAGCGACGTCGACGTCGAACGCGGTGAGGCGGGCGCCGAGGAGGTTGTTGGCATCACCGAAGGTGAAGATCCCGACGACTTCGACCTCAGGGCTGGTGCCGTCGGCGAGGAGCACGGTGGTGCTGTCACCGACGGTGATGTCGTAGTCCTGGGCGGTGCCTCGGTCGATGGCGACCTCGCGGGCGCCGACTGGTGCGCGGCCGCTGTCCATTGTCGCTGGGCGAAGGCTTGCCTCGTGGCCCCAGGAGACTCCGATGAATGGTGCCCCCGTCGTGGTCACCGGGTTGCCGTCGAGGTCGAGGAGCTGGGCATAGCCGGCGACGGACCCCTCGGCCGTGTCGACGCCGTCGATGGCTCGGATGGTGGCGACGAGGCCTTCGGGGACGCGTCCGCGCGTGGAGGTCTGGTCTGCGCCCAGGTTTGTGTCGGCGCGGACCGAGACGTCGACGCCCGCGGTGATGTCGGTGAAGAGACCGTCGACCGAGTGTCTGAGCGTGTCGGTGACCACCAGGGCACCGACGACGAACCCGACGCCCAAGACGACCGCGAACGTGGTGATGAAGAAGCGGAGCTTGTGGGCGAGGACGTTGCGAAGGCTGAGGCGCAGCACGATCAGGCCTCGAAGCCCTTGAGGCGGTCGAGGACCGATTCGGTGGTGGGCTGCGCCAATTCGTCGGCCACGCGTCCGTCGACGAGGAAGACGACCCGGTCGCTGTAGCTGGCTGCCACTGGGTCGTGGGTCACCATCACGATCGACTGTCCAAAGTCGTCGACGGCGGTGCGCAGGAACCCGAGCACCTCCGCGGCAGTGCGGCGATCGAGGTTGCCGGTGGGCTCGTCGGCGAAGACGATCTCGGGTCGTCCGGCCAATGAGCGGGCGATGGCCACGCGCTGCTGCTGACCGCCGGACAACTCGGAGGGACGATGGTGGAGCCGGTCCCGGAGTCCTACGGCGTCGATGACGGTGTCGAGCCACGGGCCCTCGAGGTCGCGGCCGGCCAGGTCGGCCGGCAGGGCAATGTTCTCCATGGCGCTCAGCGTCGGGATCAGGTTGAAGGACTGGAACACGAAGCCGACCTGATCGCGGCGCAGCAAGGTGAGCTGCTTCTCCGACATGCCGCCGAGCTGTTTCCCGCCGAGCTCGACCTGGCCCGAGGTGAGCGAGTCGAGGCCGGCAAGGCAATGCACGAGCGTCGACTTCCCCGACCCTGATGGGCCCATCACCGTGGTGAAGGCCCCGCGGGCGATGTCGACGCTCACCCCATCGAGGGCCCGAACCTCCACGTCGCCCGCCCCGTAGACCTTGACCGCGTCGATCGCTCGGGCTGCGAGCGCCGAGAAGTCGGGCTCGGCGTGCACTTCGGATGGGTCACGGGTGGTCACGAGGGTGGTCACGGGACGATCGTCGACGAAGCGGGCGCGCGGTGACGAGGGTCGAAGGTCCTGGATGCGGGTGCCGGTCGGCACGATCAAATCGAGGACGATCGGCCCTAACAGACCGTGGCTGAGAGCGCGACGGTGGCAGCTGCGGTGGAGCACGCCGCCAACAACACCACTGACAGGAGAACCCGATGGAGCGAATCGTCGTCGGCATCGACGGATCCGAGACCTCCCAGCGCGCCCTGCGCTGGGCGCTGGATGAAGGGCGGCTTCGGCAGGCCGCCGTCGAGGTAGTGCACGCCTGGCATTCGTCGTACGCGTCCGCGTACTCCTACGGATACGGCGTCCCCGCCATCGACCCGCAGATGGACGAGGAAGCTGCCCGTGCCACGATTGATCGTGCCGTGGACGCCGAGGACTGCACGGGCCTCCCGCTACCCGTCGACCGGATCACGAGATGCGAGGGGGCGGCACAGCTGATCCTCGGGACCGCCAAAGGCGCTGACCTCGTCGTCATGGGATCTCGCGGCCACGGTGGCTTCGCCGGGCTCCTCCTCGGATCGGTCAGCCACCAAGTGGCGCACCACTCACCCTGCCCGGTCGTCATCATCCCCCCGTCGCCCGAAGGGTGAGCTCGATGACCGCGATGGCCGAGCTCGAAACTCTCGATCAGGACACGTGCTGGGACCTGGTGCGTTCACAGTCGGTCGGAAGATTCGCGGTGAACCGACGTGAGGCATGTCCGCTGGTGGTTCCGGTGAATTTCGTGGTCGACGGCGAGACGATCGTGTTCAGGTCGGGCGTCGGGACCAAGCTCAACGCCACCCAACTCGGTCGCGTCGCACTGCAGGTCGATGAGATCGATCCCCTCCACCACACTGGCTGGAGCGTGCTCGTCGAGGGCCTCGCCCACTGGCACTACGACGAAGGCGACACCGTCGCGGTGGAGACCTGGGCGCCCGGCGACCGCCCCTATGTGATCCGCCTCACTTCCAAGGGGATCACCGGGCGCCGCATTCACTTCCACCACCTCGACACCGACGCCCGGGGCTATCGCTGATCATGGAACTCGACCGCAACGGCCTCGAGGTACTGGAACGAGCAGAGTGCCTCCGGCTGCTGTCGCAGCAGACGCTCGGACGGATCGCGTTCACCTCCGGCGCCTTGCCCTACGTTCTCCCGATCAACTTCCACCTCTCGGACGAACGGATACTCGTTCGCACCCGACGAGGTGGGCGCCTCGACGATGCTCTTCACGACGCAGTCGTGGCCTTCGAGGTCGACGACGTCGACCAGGCCGCGCACACCGGTTGGAGCATCGCCGTGACGGGCGTCGCCACCGAGGTCACCGACCCCGGCGATGCCGCCAGGGCGGAGCAACAGCCGGCCGACCGCTGGCCGGCTCCCGACCCCGACTCCCTCGTCGCCATCTCCACCGAGATACTCACCGGCCGTCGACTCACGGACGGATCGGGACCGACGCCTCGCTGACGTCAGTCGCAGGGCACGCGCCACAAGGCCACGGATCCCTCCCGGCGGCCTGCGGTGAGGGAGAACTCCCCGCCTCGACGGGCCGCTCGGGCCGCCATGTTCTTGGGTCCCAGGCCCCGAGGAGGTTTGGCGGTCGGGGGGTCCGGACCCGTCGTCGACGACTTGCAGGCTCACGGTTCTAGTCACGGTGACCTCGACTGCCACTGACGATGCGTTGGCGTGGCGAACCACGTTGCTCAACGCTTCGCGCAGCGTAGCCAGGAGTTCGGTCGCCAGGGCCTCGTTGATCGCCGTGTCGACTGGTCCGTCGAAGATGCACACGGGTTCGAAGCCGAGCATCTCGGCAGAGTCTTGACACACGAGGCGCACCTGGTCGCGCATCCCCGTGGCCGTCAGGCGGTCCGTCTCGAGACCGAAGATGGCTGACCGGATGTGCTTATCCGTCAGGTCCAGATCGTCGACCACGCCTTCGATACGGGTCAGCGCCATCTCGGCGCCGTCGACCTCGGTCAGGCTGCGGGCCGTCGCCTGCAGCGAGAGCCCGCTTGCGAACAGCCGCTGGATGATCGTGTCGTGGAAGTCTCGGGCGATCCGTTCCCGATCTTCGACAAGTGCGAACTCCTGGACTGTGGCCTGGAGTCGGATGTTCTGGATTGCGACTCCGGCAGCTGCTGCCAGGCCGATCCTCCGCTCCGACCGGGCACACTGCGACGGTGACGATCCGCGTGTTCCTCCTCGATGACCATGAGATCGTCCGCCGAGGGGTGCGTGAACTCCTCGAAGCCGAAGGTGACATCGAGGTGGTGGGCGAGGCCGGCACCGCCGAGGAAGCCCTCGGCCGAATCCCCGCGACCACCCCCGACGTCGCCGTCCTCGACGTCCGTCTCCCCGACGGCGACGGGATCGCTGTCTGCCGCGATGTCCGCTCGGAGCACCCGGAGATCGCCTACTTGATGCTCACGTCGTATGCGGAGCACGAGGCGCTGTTCACCGCCGTCATGGCCGGGGCGGCCGGTTACGCGCCTTGAAGGAGATGCGCGGTACCGATCTGGTCGATGGCGTGCGTCGCGTCGCGCGGGGAGAGTCGCTGTTGGACCCGTCGTTGGTCAGCACGGTTCTCGAGCGGTTGCGGAACCCCGCCGAAGCCGATGAGCTCGCCGTGCTCACGGATCAGGAGCGGCGGATCATCGACTTCATTGCCGACGGCATGACGAACCGCGAGATCGGGGAGCAGATGTTCCTGGCCGAGAAGACGGTCAAGAACTATGTGTCGAACCTGCTCTCGAAGTTGGGCATGAGTCGCCGCACCGAGGCCGCGGCGTATGCCGCCCGGGTGTCCGAGCGATGCCAGCAGCACGGCCACGACAGCTGACGCAGGGCCGCGTGGCGGCTGAGGACGGGACGTTCGCCTCTACATCGTCGACCGGGATCGCGGGCACGGTGGAGTCGACGATGACCAGGAGGTCCTCATGAAAGCACTCGTGTACCACGGACCAGGCCAGAAGGCCTGGGAAGAAGCCCCGAAGCCAGAGATCGTCGATGACACTGACGCGATCGTCCGAGTCGATGCCACCACGATCTGCGGCACGGATCTGCACATCCTCAAGGGTGATGTCCCGGCCGTGACCGACGGACGAATCCTCGGCCACGAAGCCGTCGGCACCGTCGACGCTGTCGGCGCGGGCGTGAAGAACATCGAGGTCGGTGACCGAGTCCTCGTCTCGTGCGTCACCGCCTGCGGAGCCTGTCGGTTCTGTCGGGACGGCAGCTTCGGGCAGTGCCTGGGCGGCGGGGGTTGGATCCTCGGGAACACCATCGACGGCACGCAGGCCGAGTACGTGCGCGTCCCGTTCGCTGACAACTCGACCTACCCCATGCCGGCTGGTGCGAGCGATGAGCAGATCCTGATGCTCGCCGACATCCTCCCGACCGGGTACGAGGTCGGCATCCTCAACGGTGCGGTCCAACCCGGAGACGTCGTCGCGGTTGTCGGTGCCGGTCCGATCGGGCTCTCGGCCGTCATGGGGGCCCGGCTCTTCAGTCCGAGCCACATCGTTGCGATCGATCTCGACCAAGGTCGCCTCGACGCCGCCAAGCAGTTCGGTGCGGACATCATCGTCAATCCGGCGAGCGAGGACGCCGACGCGGTCATCAGCGAGCTCACCGGCGGTCTCGGCGCCGACGTCGCCATCGAAGCCGTGGGCATCCCGGCCACGTTCGAACAGGCCGTTCGGCTCGCTCGCCCTGGTGGCCATGTCGCCAACATCGGTGTGCACGGCACACCGGCCACCCTGCACCTCGAGGAGATCTGGAGTCGAGACCTCACGATCACGACCGGTCTGGTCGACACCTACTCGACGCCGACCCTGTTGCGCCTTGTCATGAGCCAGCAGCTCGACGCCACGAAGTTCGTCACTCACCACTTCGCGCTCGATGAGATGGAAGACGCCTACGCCGTGTTCGGCGACGCCGCCAACAGCGGCGCCCTCAAAGTCGTCCTCACTCGTAGCTGACCACGGGCCGGCCCGGATGGGCAGATCCTCGGCAACGTCCCTCATGAGCTTCATGAGGGACGTTGCCGAATTTGTCGTCCGGAGGCTCGCCGCAATGACCGGAGCAACATGGTGATCAACGAACTCTTTGGGCTTCCTGCCCACCCCCTCGTGGTGCACGCCGCAGTCGTCCTGCTTCCCATCGCCGCACTCGTCACCCTTTTCGTCGCCCTGACCGCTACCACCGCGGTCGGCCTCGCCCAACAATCCGGTGAAGCCTTCGAAGAACGTGTCGATGAGACCGAGCTCGTCGAAGCGCACACTGAGCAGGGTGAGACCGTCCTGCCGTGGGCGATCGGTCTCACCGTCACCGCAGCCGCCGTCACCGCGGCTGGACTCCTTCGACGCCGCTACCCGCAGCTCACCGCCGCTCGAGTCACCGCCGTGCTCATCCTCGCCGCCGTAGTCACCGGCGGCGGTGCTACTTGGACCGTCGTCGATGTCGGTCATAGCGTCGCCAAAGCGACCTGGGACGACCTCCCGTCCGAGAGTGGGTGAAGGTCATCAAAGCGATCACCCACCACAACGGAAATCGCAAACATGCTGAGCGGTCGATGACCAGTGGCACCTGCTCACGGCGATGACGCCGGCCCCGGCAGAGCGCTACGTGGTCACGGCCTCCACCGTTGGTTCCGGCGTCGGGGAGATCGTGGCCAAGAGCGCATCGGTCCGATTCGACAGGTCCTGGGCCAGCCCGGCTCCCTCGCGGCTGCCGGGCCCGGTGAGCTGTTGGCTGCGGCATTCGCGGCGTGTGTCATCAAGAACGTCGAGCGGTTCGGCCAGATCCTGCCGTTCGACTATGAGTCGGCCGAGATCGACGTGGAGTTCCACCGTCAGAACTCCCCGCCATGTTTCGACCGGGTTGGCTACGTCCTGCGGTTGGTCACCGACGAAACCCAATCCCGGGTCGACCTGTTGGCCCGGAATCTGGCCAAGCACGGAACGGTCTACAACACCCTCGCGGCTACCTGCGAGGTCTCCGGAAGGATCGAACGAGTCGCTCGAACGCCACGGGAGGACCGACCATGAATGACGTCGCAACCGACTCTGCGGTTCCCGTTTTCGAGCGGCCGTCCACGTTGGATGCCGGTCAGCCTTCGTCGGCCTCAGGTTCTCGATGGCCAGGGGTTCTGATGTTGCGCCTGGCTCTTCTATTGGTGACCGGCCCGCTCGTGCTCTTGGGAGTGCCTCCCGAGGCGGCCGGGTCGTCAGCGCGCGCCGAGCAGGTCCCAGCGACGTCCGAGCCTGTGCCGCCTGGGGAGGGCGCCGAGCAGGTCCCACCGACGTCCGAGCCTGTGCCGCCTGGGGAGGGTGTGGATCCGGTTTCCACGACGACGTCCGAGCCTGTGCCGCCTGGGGAGGGTGTGGATCCGGTTTCCACGACGACGTCCGAGCCTGTGCCGCCTGGTGAGGATGTGGATCCGGTTTCCACGACGACGTCCGTCGCCGTGGTCGCCGACGCCCCGGCTCGTCCTGGAGCGTCACCACAGGTGAGCGATTCCCGCATTCCGTTCGGTTCGATTGCGTTGGCGCTGCTGGTGTTGGCGAGTGCCGGTGGCGCTTCGTACGTTCTCGTTCGCCGCCGATCGGCAATTCCCGACTCCGACGAGACGCCAACGGGAGTGGCGGCGACAGGTCTGCCCTCTCAGCCGGTCGACGCCGTGGTGGACCGTTCCGCTCGCGCGCGGACATCTGTCGACTCGTCGACGCCGGACTTCCTGATCGGTCTGGGCGAGGCCCTGATGGACGCGGGTGCCTCGGTCGATCATGTCGAGTCCGCGCTGCGATCGGTCGCCCGAGCGAACGGGGCCGACCGTGTCGGCGTGATCGTGTTGCCGACGGCGCTCATCGTGTCGGTACCCGATGGCGACGACGTCATCACCGAGATCGGTGCCCCTGGTCGGGCCCTGTTGCGCCTTGACCAGATCGATGACGTGCTGAGCCTGGTCCGAAACGCCGAGGCCGGAGCGATCAGAGCACTTGAGGGCGGACGTCGGCTCGCAGAAATCCGGTCCGCGGCCCCTCCGTATTCGCCGAGACTCGTGCTCATCGGGCATGTCTGTGCCGCTGCTGGTCTGGCTGCGATCCTCCATGCGACATGGGTCGAGGTCGCGCTCGCTGCGCTACTGGGCGCGGTCGTGGGCACGTTCCGTCTCTGGACGCTGCGCCTCAGCTCGTCCTATCAGTCGTTCGTTGTGTTGATCGCCGCGACTGCCGTGTCGACCTCGGTGTTCGCGCTCACCCGGGTCACGGACGACCTCTTGACGTTCCCTCTCCTGATCTCGCCGCTGATCACGTTCCTTCCGGGTGGACTGCTGACCATTGCTGTCCTCGAACTCGCCACTGGTCAGATCGTCTCTGGAGCTTCGCGCCTGGCATCAGGCGGATTGCGGCTCATCCTGCTGGCGCTCGGCATCATCGCCGGCGGTCAGCTCGTCGGGGTGCCAGCGCGCGAGCTGGGCAGCGACACCGCGGGAACGGTCGCGGTGCTGACTCCCTGGATCGGCGTCGCGGTGTTCGGGATCGGCGTGGTGTGGTTCTACGGTGCTCGATCTTCTGCCCGGCTCTGGATCTTGCTCGTGATGTACGTCGCGTACGCCGGGCAGGTGATCGGCGGACTGTTCTTCGGCAGCTCGCTCTCCGCTTTCTTCGGCGCCCTCGCCATGACACCGATCGCGGTCCTGGCCTCCCGCAAGCCAACCGCTCCTTCACCGCTGGTGACGATCATCCCGGGCTTCTGGCTCCTCGTTCCGGGAGCGCTGGGCCTCGACGGAGTCACCCGGCTCTTTGGCGCCGGGGGAGCCGACGCCACCGGGGTTCTCGTGACGACCGCCACGTCCATGGTGGGCGTCTCGCTGGGAATCCTGCTCGGCCTGCTCCTGGTAGCAAGCGACCCGGAGAGTCCCTGGTCGGAGGAGCGGTTGGTCGGGCCAGCCCGGTCCTCGCCCTAACAGAGTTCACCCCCGTCGACGCCGCCAGTGAGATGACGTCTTCGATGGGTTGCCGAGCGACTCCTCCCCGAGCGTTGCACCCAGGTGCCGATCGGCGGCGCCGGGCCGGCTGGTCGGTCAGGTAGCGGTTGCCGTTGCGGTCGGGCTCCGGGTGGCGTGGGCTCGTGCGTGAGCGATTGCGTCGTCGAGGTCGGTGAAGAGGTGGCTCTCGTGCGCGAGCTTGGTCAGCGCACCAACGGCGCCGAGGAGCCGTAGGTGTTCTGACGACGGGCCCTTCAGGAGCACGGTGATCCCTCGGGCTTCCAGCGCCTCGACGATGTCGCCGATCCCCTGCGCGCCGCTCGCATCGAGCATGCGGAGTTCGGGAAGTCGCAGGATCACCACGCGCACGTCACCGACGTCGGCCAGTTGCGTGAGGAACTGCTGCACGGCCCCGAAGAAGAGTGCCCGTCGAGCCGGTACGAGACGATGTGATCGTGCTGGAGGGCTCTCGCCGCGTCGGTGTCGAGGAGAGGAAGCGGCTCGGCCACCGGTACCGAGGTCAGGGCCAGTTGGCGCAGGGCGAGTACAGCGGCCACGGCCATGCCGATCTCCACGGCCAGGATCAGGTCGAAGGCGACGGTGACAACGGCGGTGACGCCGAGGACGATGGCATCCGATCGGGTGCTGCGCAGGATCTTGCCGATGTTGTGGCGTTCGACCATGCGGATCGCCGTCATCATGAGGACTCCGGCGAGCGCGGCCATGGGGATCTGGCGAACGAGACCGGAGCCCCAGAGCACGACGCCCAACAGCACGACGGCGTGCACCATCGACGCCACCCGGGTCCGACCACCGGCTCGAACGTTGACGGCGGTTCGGGCGATGGCACCGGTGGCGGGGATGCCGCCGAACATCGCCGCCGCAAGCAACGTTGGCCAGGCCCTGGCCCAACAGTTCTCGGTTCGGGTCGTGGCGTCCCACGCCGGCCATGCCGTCGGCCACCTTCGCTGACAGCAAGCTCTCGAGCGCGCCGAGGGCGGCGACCGCGAGTACGGCACCGAACAGATCGGACAGGACACCGACGTCGATTCCCGGCAGACTCGGTAGTGGGAGAGACGACGGGATCCGGCCGATGGTCGACACGGGGGCGTGCGCGACGGTTGCGGCGACGGTGATCGCCACCAGCGATGACGGGATGCCGCGGTGGAGCCGAGGGGCGATGACCATGACGGCCACGACGATGGCCGTGATGCCCACCGCCCACAGCGTGCCGTCGCCGTCGATTCCCTGCAGCACCGAGCGGGTGGCGATGACAACGGTGTTCTCGCCGTGTGGTCGGGCGACGCCGATGGCGGCAGGGACCTGCTGGAGGAAGATGATGAGGGCGATTCCGAGGGTGAATCCCTCGACCACCGGCCAGGGCACGTAGGCGAGGAACCGGCCGACCCCGACCACACCGCCGATCAGCATCACCGTCCCGGCGAGCAAGCCGACGACGAAGACAGCCTCGACGCCGTGGCGAGCGACGACGCCAACGGTCACGCCGGCCACCACGTCTGCTCGCCAGGATTGAGCGAGGCCCCGGTAGTCCGCGGTGGACGGGAGCAGGTGACGCAGTCGCGTCGCGGTGTCGCCGGCGGTCACTCGGTGGCGTCTTCGAGCGTGAGCTCCTCGAGTATCGCCCGGCTCTCCTCGAGCGACGTGATCAGCATCGACCTGGCCACGGCCAGCAGTTCGACCAGCCGGGGGTCCTTGATCGAGTAGTGGATAGTGGTCCCGTCACGGCGGGTCGCGACAAGATCTGCTCGTCGGAGCACACCGAGTTGCTGCGACAGGTGGGCGAGTTCGATGCCGACCTCGGGCTGGAGTTCGGACACCGACCGTTCCCCGACGGCCAGTACCTCCAACGCCCGGACCCGCGCTGGGTGTGCGAGCGCGCGGAACAGTTGCGCTTTGATCTCTGACAATGGCACGGCATGGTCCACAACTTTCGAATATTGGCAAATAGCTAGACAATCACTCGGCACCACGCCGCGCGATCCGCGCTCGAGAACGCGGACTTGGGTCGGTCGTAGCTCAGGCGGTCTGGCGGTTCCGCCATGCGTCGAGGAGAGCTCCGTCGTGGTGTTGTTCCTGTGACAGGACGCGTGTGATCTGGTCGACCGTTTCGGTGGCGTTGAGGAGAAGGTCGTCGAGCGTGACGATTCCGACGAGTTGCCCGGAGGTTGGGTCGATCACGGGGAGGCGTCGGCAGCCTCGGGCGGCGAGCTGGTGGGCCGCGTCGAGCACGGTCTTGTCAGACGCAACGGTCACAGGATCCTGTGACATGAACTGGTCGGCCGGTGTCTGGGCATCTCGACCCGATGCCACGAGTCGGACGGCGAGGTCGCGATCAGTGACGATCCCGACCGGACGTCCGTCATCGACGACGATCACGGCGCCGATGTCGTGCTCGCGCATCAACCGTGCCACCTGAGCGGCGGTCGTGTCGGGGCCGCACGTGATCGGGTTTGCCGTGGCGATGTCGATGATTCCCATGTCGCCCAGCAGACCGAGCGTGCTCGGCTCCGACCAGAGGCGAAAGCCCCTTTCGACGCACCGTTCTCCGTGGGTATTCGGCCCGCGTGGTCGACCAGCTCACCCGTCCGTCTCATCCTGCACCTCGACTCTGGCGGGGATGGCTCGGCGCGCGATGGTTACCGCATGAGCGGCAGCGACGATCGACGGTCCCAGGGTGTGACGGGCCGGACCGCCGTCGTGCTCGGAGGCGGCGGGTCGCGTGGGAGTTTCGAGGTGGGTGCCCTCTCGTATCTCTACGACCATCATCAGATCCGGCCCTCGGTCATCGCGGGGTGCTCCATCGGTGCGGTCATTGCGTCCAAGCTCGCCACGGGTGCGACTGGTCCTGCGCAGTGTGCTGCTCTGGACCAGATCGATGCGATCATTCGCGGCTTCTCTGACCATCGCGGGATGTTCACCGAGGAACCGTGGTTTCGGTCCTTCGTCGACCGGTACCCCTCGGCGAGTTCGGCCTTGCGACGGCTTCGAGGAACGGCGGTACCTGAACTGTCGAACATTCCGGGTCTGGCGGACGGGGACGTGACGCACGATCTCGATCCCGACCAACGCGGTTTCGTCGATACGTGGATGGCACTCCGCGCCCTGGGTCGTGCGGCGCGTGAGATCGAACCCGGCGTGCGCGAAGCCTTTCGAGCCAAGTCGGTGTACAACCTCGACCCCCTGCGCGAGCTGCTCGAGGATCCCTTGGTCTTCGGTCTCGAGGGGGTCGCAACCTCCGGGGTGGACCTGCGCCTCGCGGTCGTCAGTCTCGAGTCGGGTGACCTTCGTTACGTGACCCAGAACGGCACGTTCGTCGATCGAGACAACGGTCCGCTGCCGGAGCTCGGAAGCGTCCCGCTGCCGGCTGCCGTCCGTGCCTCCGCGGCAGTTCCCGGGGTGTTTCCGCCGGTTCGCCTGGGCGACGAGAACTACGTCGACGGTGGCGTACGGGAGTTGCTTCCGCTTCAGGTGGTCATGGAGCATCTCGAGTCGACGCAGTGCTTCGCTGTCCTCGCTCAGGCCCCCGATCTGCCGCGCAAATCGGACATGGGTCGAGCGACGATTCTTCCGATCGTGGCTCGTGCGCTGGGGGACATCGCGATGGACGAGATCCGTCGCGACGATGTTGCGTTCGCACGTCGGATGCCAGGGGTCACGGTGATCGAACCGGAGATCAATGTGCACGGGTCCTTGGAAGTGCGCCCAGAACTCGTTGCCATCGCCATCGACTACGGCTTCATGCGCGCAGCGGATGTCGTCGGCGGCCTGCCAGCCGAGCAGTGCGAACTGTCGCGACGCATTACGCAGGCGCGTATGGCACAGACCGATGGCGACACCGTCGCGGCGCGCTCCGAACTCGACCGACTCATCGCCGAGCGTGACCCACATGGCCTGCCGACGTCCCTGCAGCCGGAGCGCCGGTGACGTCCGCCGAGGGCGTCAGGTCGCGTCGTCGAGGGCGGTCGATGGGTCGGCGGGGCATCGACCTGTTCCTGCGCTCCGTGGCCTTCGTCTCCTTGCGTGGGTTCTTCCGGGCGGTTGACGTTGTCGGTCGCGAGCAGATCCCGGCAGGCCGCCCCGTTCTGATCGTGTCCAATCACTTCAACGGCTTCATCGACCCCGTGGTCCTGATCCGCGTCTTCGGACGACTACCCCGCTTCCTGGCCAAGTCATCGCTCTGGAGGATTCCAGGCGTCGCTCCCCTGTGCGCTCTCGCCGGGATGATCCCCATTCATCGCCCGGTTGACGGCGACGTGTCGCAGAATCACGACGTGTTCAGCCGATGCCACGAGGTGTTGGCCAATGCCGACCTGGTCGGGATCTTCCCGGAGGGCGCGACCCATGACGTTCCGTCCATCCAAGGGGTGCGAACCGGCGCGGCCCGGATCGCCCTCGGCGCGTACGCGGCCGGGGTCACCGATCTTCTGGTCGTTCCGGTCGGGTTGACGTTTGACGACAAGTTCGTGTTGCGATCACGCGTCCTGGCTCAGGTCGGGGAACCAATCTCCATGGCTGACTTCGCCGTCGAGTTGGAGAAGGTCGGTCTACTGGCGGACACCACGGATCATGCCTCGGTCCAACATCTGACCAGCCAGATCGGCGAAGGAATGCGTGCGGTGTCGTCCGATTATGCGGATGCGGCAGAGGCACGTGCCTTGGGCCGGGCCGCCGAGATCTTCGTGCGAACAGGACGCCAGCCGGGGCAGACCTACGTTCCGCTCAGCGAGCAGGAAGCCGTTGCTCGACGACTGGCGAAGGCTTCCCCCCAGGACCGAGAGCACGTCAGCAACGCGCTGGGTCGCTACCAACTGGATCTGGACTTCATGCACGTGCGCGACCATCTCCTGGTGCCGGGATTCCAGGCAGGTCGGCTCGTCCGCGAGACAGTCTTGGCGACGCTCCGACTGGTTGTGCTGGCCGTTCCGGCCCTCGTGGGGATCCTCTGGAACGTGCTGCCATACCTGGTCGTGCGACTGTCCGGCTTCCGGGTGAACGCCCCCGCCGTCAAGGGCACGGTTCGGCTGCCCGTGGCGCTGGTCGTCTTCCCGTTGAGTTGGGCTCTGGTCGCGCTGAACGACCCGTGGAGCGGCGTGCTTGCTGATCTTGCGGTCTTCGTCGTTGCGCCGTTCTTGGGTCTCTTGGCCACGAGCCTGCTGGAGTCTTCTGTTCGGACCGTGCGGGCATGGCGGGGTGTCATCGCACTCCAGACGCACCATGCGCTCATCGACGAAGTTCTCGTTCACCGTGCCACCCTGATCGCGACGGCGCAGGCGGCCCTGGCACACGGTGTCAGGGCCGCGGCGCCTGGCGCCGACGTGGAATAGGCATGATCCCTCTGTCACCCGTCCAACCGACCGTCGCCCTCGGCGATTGCGAAGCCGTGCCTGCTGGCTTCTTGGCGCACCCCGCCAAAAGCTGATCGAGCCTCGTCTTCGTTCTTGCGTGGACCGGGTTGCTCTGGTTCTCGCGCGGCCGCGCGTCCGTTTGACTCTTCGGCGCTGCCCTCCAACTCCGACTTCGACTCCGACTCAGCCGGGCCTGGCGACGACCGCGACCAGGAGCAGGAGGGCAAAGGCGGCCACGAGACTCAGCAGGAACACGACCCCCGGTGTGGTGCTCCGACGCGGTGGAATCACGCTTGGCGTGCGCAAGGGTCTGTGGGCTCGGACCTGCATCATGAGGAAAACTTCTCACGACAGAAAGACGGCCGATAGGTCTGTTGTCCCTGTTCAACTGGGTTTGGTCCCACGAACTCGGTGTGATCTCCATGCCCTCGGCGCTCGCGGGACGATCCGAATCATCTAGGGCCGGCCAGGAGTCCTCCGATTCACTGGCGCGCTGATCGGCATCAGGTCGGCTCGTAGGTCCAGTCGGGCCGCTTGCGCCAGATGGATTCGTCGTACGTGGCCCGTCCGTCGCCGAGGTCGGTCAGCTTCGGGATGGGCAGGC
>JBBKVY010000184.1:0-2678 GCA_037968675.1 Acidimicrobiales bacterium
CGCCGCCGGACTCGTAGGCCGCGGAGAGATCGACGATCGCCTGGCCGTCGGCAAGCCCGACGTCGCGTAGCGTCGTTCCCGGCGGGATCTCCGTCGAGAGGCCGGCCGCACGCTCGTCCGGGGTGGGGCCTGCGAGAACCTCTGAGAGCGCGCCTCGCTCAGGTCGTCTTCACCGCGACCCGGTTCGACAACAGCGATCGGATTCTCTTTTGGCTGGACGGCGACCCAGTACAGTTCTTCGGGGGCGAAGGGGTCACGCTCGACGAGCCGCAAACGCGAACGGACGTCAACCGTGCATTCACCGGCGGGATCATCATCGACACTCCGAAGCCGGGATCGACCGTACGCCGGACGTTCACCGTGACTGGCGAGGGGGACCTGTTCGAGGGCTACTCCGCCCTCTGGGTGTGGCGCGACGGCGAGATGATCGCCGGGCCGTTCGGCGTCCAGGCCGGCGCCTGGGGGATGTGGGACGAGTTCGAGACGACCGTCACGATCGACCTACCGCCAGGTCCGATCGAGTTGGTCGTCGACGACGGCAACGGGTGCACCCCGGGGGAGTGCGGTGAGTCGAACCCGGCGATCGTCCCGTTGACGCTGACAGAGTGATCACCCTTCACGGTCGAGCGAACGGCTCCGCAAACTGGCGTGAAGCAGTTTCGGGTTGCGCGGCCACGGCGGGATCGATGTCTGCGACTGCGGCGCGCAGGTCGACGGCGCTCAAGCCTTCTCCTGTGACACCCAGATCGACACTTCGGATCCGAGCCCTGGGACGTCTGGCCGTTTGCCGGCTGGCTGGGGTTGTTACAGGTATCGCGCAGCCTCCGCTCATCAGCGCACCTTGACGCGTCTCAGATCACGTCACGTGTCGCAAATTGCCGTCTCCATTCGGGCGGCGGCTCCGATCGTTCGCTCACCCAATGCTCGGTGCCTTCGGCGATCAGGCCTTCGGACACCGTGTAGAAGCCGGCGCACCAGAACACCTGGTCGTCATGATCAACGCGAACTTGCGCTGCGACACGCCCCTCGTGCGCGATGGTCTCGATGACCGTGATGGACCAGCCCTCCGGGTACGCCTCGTTCATCGCGAGAAACCTCGGGCCGTCGAAGGTCTCGCCGGTTTCGGTGTACTCGATGTGCACGGACGGGGAAAGCAGATTGCCGGCGGCGGGCCAGTCGCGGGCCTCCATCAACTCGAAGAAAGCGCGTACGACGTCAGCGGGACGGTCCACGATGCCCAAGCTAGCGACGTTGATCGGCCCGTCGGCTCCGGGGCCACGGGTCGCTGCGGTAGGTGCCGCTCCAGACCACCCCGGTCCACAGCTCCCACTGCCCGGCTCGATGCGGCGAGGGGTAGAAGCCCGGCGGGTCGACCTCGTGGTTCGGAGCTGATTGGACGGTGAACTTGCCGTCGAGGATCCACACGCCGGAGTTGTCCCACGGTGGGCCGCCTTCACCCCAAGAGTGGTCGCTGGAGCCGAAGTAGTTGGGCCAACTGGTGTCGAAGGTGGTGTACCCGTGAACGATCTCGTCCAGCATTCGGCGTCCGGGACGGTCGAACGTGCGCAACATCAGAAAGAACCAGCCCGCTCCGATTGCCAGCGAGATCAGCACGACGATCGCAGATGGCAGCGCCACCCGCGAGAGGGCACCGAAGAGGAAGAGTGCGTACAAGCACGACACCACGATGAACTTTGAGACACCGGTGACGAAAACGTGTTTCGCCGATGGGAGGAGCACGCCGGAGGTTGGAGTCGGCGGCGACGGCGGCACAGATGGCAACAATCCGAGCGACGCTGCACGGGAGAACCCATCGACATCGCGAGGTCGGGGATGCTCGAGGCGCTCTCGCGCTGCCCGCTTCACGCCCCGCACGCTCGGGCCTCATGCGTGGCGTCGGACAACTCCATATCAGGTCATCGGCACATCAGGGTGTTGTCTCGACCGCACTCGTTGTACCGATGGCAGCAAGTTTCGGGATTGACGGGTCGCGTTCGCCGCCCGACTCGTCACCACTACTCTGCGATCAACTTGTCGGACATCACACAGCCGACTGCCATTGAGGAGACACCATGGATTTCACCCTCCGCATCGACCTCGACGCCACGTTCGACGACGCCGTCGCGCGCGTCAGAGACGCGCTTCAGGAGCAAGGCTTCGGAATCCTCACCGAGATCGACGTGCAGGCGACGATGAAGGCCAAACTTGGGATTGAAGGGCCGCCCTATCGAATACTCGGTGCCTGTAACCCACCGTTAGCGCACCGCGCGTTGGTCGCCGAACCCGACATCGGGCTGCTGCTGCCGTGCAATGTGGTGCTCCGTGAAGCAGCCGACGGCGCTCTCTTCGTTAGCTTCATGGATCCCGTCGCGGTAATGCAGATGACCAGCAACACCGAGGTCGCTGCCGTCGCAAACGAGGTGCGAGAAAAGCTAGAGCGAGTGCGCTCCAGTCTGACCAGCGCAGGCGCCTGACCATGACCCACCTGCCGCGTTCCC
This sequence comes from Acidimicrobiales bacterium, assembly GCA_037968675.1. Lineage (GTDB taxonomy): Bacteria > Actinomycetota > Acidimicrobiia > Acidimicrobiales > Salinilacustritrichaceae > Salinilacustrithrix. The sequence continues at coordinate 2,499 of JBBKVY010000184.1, forward strand.
GGCGCTAGGTTCGCTTTGGCTCATCCCGCTCGGACGCAACCCCGCGGCCCGCCACCAGGCTGCGCGCGACCATTAGCCAGACCAGCGCCCAGGCGATTCCATAGGCCCAGCCGGCCAATACATCGGTGGCCCAATGCACGCCCAACGCGACGCGACTGAGCCCGATGAGAAGCGTCAGCA
>JBBKVY010000185.1:0-7954 GCA_037968675.1 Acidimicrobiales bacterium
GGTGGTGATAGCAGCGGAGATACACCCGTTCCCTTCCCGAACACGGAAGTTAAGCCCGCTTGCGCCGATGGTACTTGGGGGGAGACCCCCTGGGAGAGTAGGTCGCCGCCGGTTTCTCACGATGAGCCCCGCCATTCGGCGGGGCTCATCGTCGTTTTGCGGCCGTCTGGGCGCGTCACCGGTAGCCTCGTCCAGATGCCAGGTCGCCCCGGAAACAGCAACCCCCGGCGCGTCCCCCGCCGGCGTGACGACAAGGGTCGCGACAGCCAGAGTTGGGAGCCGGACGAGCGCGAACGGCGGCGCTCCGACGGTCCTCGGCCGCCGATCAAGGGCAAGCGCCGCACGTTCGACGTGGACTCCGAGCCCAATGCGCGCGAGCGGGAGCGCCGGCCGTCCCACGACGGTGACGAGGACGCCACCGGTCACGGCGGCCAGTGGGTCGACGAAGGCCCGGTCCGCAAAGCCGCCGGCGATGCCGTCCGCAGGGGCTCGTCCCCGAATCGACGCCCATCGGGCAAGGGGCGACGGAGCCCGTCGCCCGACGCCTCGGGGGGTGGCTCGGGCCGCAACGCCAAGCGCAAGCGACAGCGGACCACCAACCGGGTCGAAGGTGCGCTCGAGATCGACCGGGACCGTCTCGTGCGTACGTTGGGCCAGACCAAGGCCAACCGGGTCGTCGGTCAGCTCGCCGACGCCACCGAGGCCTTCGCCGACGAGCGTCTCGACGACGCCCGCAAGCTCCTCAAGCCGCTGGCGGAGCTGGTGCCGGACGAGCCGGCAATCCGCGAACTCAACGGGGTGACGCTCTATCGACTGGGTCGGTGGCGGCTTGCGGTCACCGAGCTCACCGAGTTCGCCCGTCGCACCGGCGCGACCGACCAGCACCCGGTGCTGGCCGACTGCCACCGGGCGCTGGGCCAGCACCCGACCGTGGCCCGGCTCTGGGAGGAACTCGGCGAAGCATCACCCGACGCCGCGACCGTGGCCGAGGGCCGGATCGTGTACGCAGGCTCGCTCGCCGACCAGGGCAAGGTCGCCGAGGCCATCAAGGTGCTCGAGGCCGGCTCACTCGGCTCGAAGACGCTCAAGGACCACCATCTGCGCATGCGTTACGCCCTGGGCGACCTGTACGACCGAGCCGGCGAGTCGCAGGCGGCGAGGCGGCAGTTCGAGGCGGTGGCCGCCGCCGACTCCGAGTTCTTCGACGTACGGGACCGACTCCGACAGCTCTGACGAGTTGTTGTCACTCGGCCTGCGTAACGTCGGAACCGACTTCCCCCGTCCGCCGCGGCGACTCGTCGCGTGCCCCGGAAGGAAGCTCCATGTCCTCCAGAACCGTTCCCGACCGTACTGACGGCGCGGGGAGTGACGACCGTCATGCCGTGGTCCACGACCTCGACGTTGCCGTCGTCACCGGCACCCTGAGCAGTGATCCCGTCTCGTCTGACCTCGCATCCGGGTCGGTGCTGTACCGCTATGAGGTGACCAGCCGCCACGAGACCGGAACCGACACCGTTCCCGTGGTCTGGTTCGACCCGTCCCGCCCACCGGCCGTCGGGGCCGGCGATCGAGTGATCGTGGTCGGCCGCGTGCGTCGACGCTTCTACCGGGCTGGTGGGGCAACCCGCTCGGCGACCGAGATCGTCGCGTCATCGGTCGGTCGATCGAGATCCGACAAGCGGGCTCGCTCGGCTCTCGCTGCCGCCCTCGAGCGCCTGTCTCGGTGATCGAGGGACCGCACGTGGACGTGTGCTGGTCCCGTCCGACAAGATGGCCGCTCCCGACGACGAGACGATCCACTGGAGTCCCGACAGATGCACAGCGAGCAGTTGGACAAGGTCAAGAGCGGGCAGGGCTTCATCGCCGCGCTCGACCAGAGCGGCGGCAGCACGCCCAAGGCACTGGCGCTGTACGGGGTCGGCGAGGACGCCTACTCGAACGAGGCGGAGATGTTCGACCGCATCCACGAGATGCGTTCCCGGATCATGACCAGCAGCGCGTTCACCGGCGAGCGAGTCCTCGGGGCGATCCTCTTCGAGATGACCATGGATCGCGAGGTCGAGGGAACGCCCAGCGCGACCTACCTGTGGGAGACGAAGGGCGTCGTGCCGTTCCTGAAGGTGGACAAGGGCCTCGCCGACGAAGTGCACGGCGCGCAGGTCATGAAGCCCCTGCCCGAGCTCGATCCACTGCTCGACCGCGCCGTCGACAAGGGGATCTTCGGCACCAAGATGCGGTCGGTCGTCAAGGTCGCCGACCAGACCGGTGTCGACGCGGTGCTCGACCAGCAGTTCGCGGTCGGCGCGCAGATCGTCGCCAAGGGTCTGGTGCCGATCCTCGAGCCCGAGGTCGACATCCACAGCCCGTCCAAGGCGGAGGCGGAACAACTCCTCCACGACGGGATCGTGGCCCGGTTGGGCAGCCTCGACGCCGACGACCGCATCATGCTCAAGCTCACGCTGCCGGAGGTGGACGGCCTCTATGCGGATGCGATCGCGCACCCCAACGTGGTGTGTGTGGTGGCGCTCAGCGGCGGCTATGCGCGAGACGACGCGAACGAGCGTCTGTCTCGGAACCACGGCATGATCGCCAGCTTCTCGCGAGCGCTGACGCAAGATCTCAGTGCCCAGCAGAGCGCGGCAGAGTTCGACGCTGCACTCGACGACGCGATCGAGTCGATCTACCGGGCCTCCATCACCTGAGCGGCTGGTCGGTGTCGCCCCGGTAGATCCGTCGGATCACGTCCTCGAGGTCGGGCGGTTCGAGCGACAGGTCGCGCACGTCGGCGGCTCGGAGCACCCGCGCCACCATCTCCGGCGCCGCGACGTCCCCGGTCGAGAAGGTCAACCAGCGTCGATGCCCCTCCGACCGTTCGATGACGGCACCCTCCACCGTGAGGGGCACGTCTCGCGCCAGGTCCACGACCAACCGGCGCTCGTCACCGAAGCGCTCACGAAGTGCATCGACGGTGCCGTCGGAGATGATGCGTCCCCGGTCGATGATGAGCAGCCGCTCGCAGAGCCGGACGATGTCGTCGGTGTCGTGGGTGGTGAGGACGATCGTCGTGCCCGCTTCCCGATTGCGGGCCTCGAGGAAGTCGCGCACCGCTGCCTTGGCCTCGACGTCGAGGCCGATGGTGGGTTCGTCGAGGAAGAGCACGTCTGGTCGGGGGAGCACCGCAGCCGCGAGTTCGGCCCGCATCCGCTGACCGAGAGAGAGGCTCCGCACCGGCCGCCCGAGGAACGACCCCAGCCCGAGCGTGTCGACGAGGTCTGCGAGGTCGCGTCGATGGTCCGACGATGCGGTGCGGTAGAGCCGGTGGACCAGGTCGAACGACTCTTCGAGTGGAAGATCCCACCAGAGTTGCGTCCGCTGACCGAACACGACGCCGGTGCGTTCGTTCAACTGCCTGCGGTGCTTCCACGGCACCAGTCCCGCCACCGTGGCGGTTCCTGCGGTCGGGACGAGCACGCCCGTGAGCATCTTGACCGTGGTCGACTTCCCGGCGCCGTTCGGTCCGGCGTAGCCGACGAAGGCGCCGGCCGCGATCTCGAAGCTCACGTCGTGGACCGCGTCGAGTGCCTCGGATCGCTTGCCGAAGGTCTTCGACAGTCCGTCCACCCGGATCATGCGCCGATCCCCGTGTACCGGCGGAGCCCGATGCGCCACGACAGCGCGGCCCCGGCACAGAAGGTCGCCACCAGTACCGGGACCAGCGGGAGCATCCAGCGCCCCGCGCCGGCGGGGCCGTCCCGTCCCAGGATCCACAGCGTCGGCAGGTAGACGCTGACACCGACCGGGACCGCCCACACGAACACCGCGCGCAGTGCGCCCGAATAGATCTGGAGCGGCCATCCGGCCATCGTCGCTCCGCCGTAGGTGAAGGCGTTGAGGACCTCGGTGCCCTCGATCGTGAACATCGTGATGGCCGCGCCGATGGTGAGGATCGCGGTAACGGTCACACCCATCGCCACAGCGGCGAGCGCCATGAGCGCCACGGCCCCCGGGGTCACGGCGGCGCCGCTGGTGGCGAGTGCGATCGCCGCGATGACCGCGCCGGCGGCGACACGGCCCACATAGCGGATCTGGATGTCGGTCGACACCACGAACAGCAACGGCGAGATCGGTCGGGTCAGGACCTGGTCGAACCGGCCGTCGCGGAGGAGTTGGGAGAACGTCGGCGGTTCGAGTGGGTCCGCCGCCAGCATGCCGATGCCCAGACCAGCATCTGCGAGGCCGAACAACAACAGGACCTCGGACGCCGACCACCCGCCGATACCACCGAATCGGTCGAGGAGGATGAGCGCGCCCACGGCCTCGGACAGCACGAGCACCCCGGCACCGAGCGTCTGCAGGACCCCCATCCGTCCCGTCGCCGAGAACGACCGTGCGGTGGCGGCCACGAGATGGGGGACGAGGCCGGCCGACCGCCGATGGGTCTCAGCCACCGAAGACCACCATCCGTTGCGTCGCTCGCTGGAGCACCCACTGGCACACGACGACGAACACGCCGATCCACACCGCTTGTACGACGATGGCACCAGCGACGTCGCGACCGCCGGCGACGGCAACGGGGGACCGCAGCAGCGCTGCCAGGGGACCGATGGTCGCGAAGACCCGGAGCGGGCCGGGGAAGAACTCGGCGGGGATCACGAATCCGGAGAGCAGGTAGACGGGTCCGAACACGAGCGAGTGGATCCCCCGGAAGTCGGGCGACCAGAACGCGATGGAGCCCAGGAGGAAGCGCAGGCACACCGCGGCGAATCCGGCGAGCGCGAGGCTGACGAGGAGCACTGCGATCCCTGGCGGCGAGGTCGGGAGGCGCAGATCGAACGCCACCGCCGCGAAGGCCAGTGGTATCGGCGCCCGGAACAGGAGGAGCGACGCGGTGCGGCCCGAGTCGTACGCGAGATGGCGTCCGAGCACGGATCCGGGTCGGATCAGCTCAGCGGTCCACTCGCCCGACCGTATGCGGGTGGGCAGCTCGCGGAGCCACGGCGACCAGGTGACCGCGAACACGGCCTGGAGGATCCACACGTACGTGATCGCGTCGGCGAGGTCGAGACCGGCGACCTCGTCTCGTTGCCGGTACACGGCAAGGAAGACCGCGGTTCGGACCAGGCCGAAGAACGTGTTGGTGACCAGTCCCGAGACCATGGCGAAGCGGTACGACGTCTGGTGCCGGAGCCCCGCCTTGAACAACGCCCATGTCGCACCCACGATCGACCAAGGGTAGTGAGCCGGGAACGGCGTGGGCGCAGCTAGGTTGGCTGTGAAGACAACGACGTCTCACCAGGGGGAAACCGTGAGCGACACGGTCCAGGACCAGCCCACCGCCGATCAGCCGGCCGAGTCGATCGGTCGGGTGATCATCCGGTTCGCCGGCGACTCTGGCGACGGCATGCAGCTCACGGGTGATCGCTTCACCAGTGCTTCGGCCCTGTTCGGGAACGACCTCGCGACGATGCCCGACTTCCCCGCCGAGATCAGGGCGCCAGCGGGGACCATCGCCGGTGTCTCGGCGTTCCAGGTCCACATCTCGGATCATGAGATCACCACGCCGGGCGATGCGCCCGATGTGTTGGTCGCGATGAACCCGGCCGCGCTCCAGAGCGATCTGCACCGTCTGGAGATCGGTGGATCCGTGATCATCAACACCGACGCCTTCACCGAGCGCAACATCACCAAGGCGGGCTACGACGCCGACCCGCTCCACGACGGCACGCTCGACGGCTACAAGGTCTACGAGATCCCGATGACCGGTCTGACGAAGAAGTCGGTCGAACACCTGGGCGTGCGGCCGCGTGACGCCGAACGGTCGAAGAACTTCTTCGCGCTCGGTCTGGTGTCGTGGATGTACACCCGTCCGTCCGAACCGACCCTCGAGTGGATCAAGACCAAGTTCGCCAAGAACCCGCAGGTCATCGATGCCAACACCGCGGCGTTCAAGGCCGGCCACGCGTTCGGCGAGACCGCCGAACTGTTCGATCATCCGTACGAGATCGAACCCGCCGCCCACGAACCCGGCACGTACACCAACATCACCGGGAACGTGGCCCTCGCCTGGGGTCTGGTGGCGGCGTCGCAGTTGAGCGACATGCCGCTGTTCCTCGGCAGCTATCCGATCACGCCTGCGTCCGACATCCTCCACGAGCTGTCGAAGCACAAGAACTTCGGGGTACGGACCATGCAGGCCGAGGACGAGATCGCCGGCGTCGGTGCGGCGCTCGGTGCCGCGTTCGGTGGGCACCTCGCGATCACCACGACGTCCGGCCCCGGTGTGGCCCTGAAGGGCGAGACGATCGGGCTCGCGGTCAGCCTCGAACTCCCCCTCGTCGTCGTCGACATCCAGCGGGGCGGGCCGTCGACGGGTCTCCCGACCAAGACCGAGGCGTCCGACCTCCTCATGGCACTCCACGGCCGGCACGGCGAGTCGCCGATGCCGATCGTGGCGGCGTCGACGCCTGCGGGCTGTTTCGAGGATGCGATCGAGGCCTGCCGCATCGCGCTGAAGTACCGCACACCGGTGTTCCTGCTGTCCGACGGGTATCTCGCCAACGGTGCCGAACCGTGGAAGCTGCCCGACGTCGATTCGCTCCCCGACATCTCGACCGAGTTCGCGACCGAACCCAACGGCGAGAACCCCGGCGGCGATCCCGTGCACCATCCCTACATCCGCGATCCCGAGACCATGGCGCGATCGTGGGCGCTGCCGGGCACACCGGGCCTCGAGCATCGCGTCGGCGGGCTCGAAAAGGCCGATGGCACCGGCAACGTCAGCTACAGCCCCGAGAACCACGAGAAGATGACGTACCTCCGCCAGGCCAAGATCGACGCCATCGCGAAGGACATCCCTGGCGCCGCCATCGAGGGCGACGCCGATGCCGACTTGGTGGTGATCGGCTGGGGCTCGACGTGGGGCGCCATCTCCGGTGGCATCGATCGTGTGCGGGCGCGCGGTCGCAAGGTGGCCCGGATTCACCTCCGGCACCTCAACCCGCTGCCGTCGAACCTCGGTGCATTGCTCGCGGGGTTCGACCGATTCCTCGTGCCCGAGATGAACCTGGGCCAGTTGTCCAAGGTCCTCCGCGCCGAGTTCCTCGTCGACGCGAAGTCGGCGTGCAAGGTGCGCGGCCTGCCGTTCACCGCCGGCGAGATCGAAGTCGCCATCCTCGAGCACATGGAGGAGGTCTGATGAGCACGCCCATCCGTGATGTGCCGAAGACCACCCGCAAGGACTGGATGTCGGACCAGGAGGTCCGCTGGTGTCCCGGTTGTGGCGACTATTCGATCCTCGCGGCGATCCAGCTCGCCCTGCCCGACATGGGTCTCCGCCGCGAGGAGGTGGCGTTCGTCTCGGGCATCGGGTGCGCCGCGCGCTTCCCGTACTACATGAACACCTACGGGATGCACTCGATTCACGGGCGCGCCCCCGCGATCGCAACGGGCGTCAAGACAGCACGGCCAGACCTCGACGTCTGGGTGATCACCGGTGACGGCGACGGCCTCTCGATCGGCGGAAACCACCTGATCCACGCGCTGCGCCGCAACGTGAACCTGAACATCTTGATGTTCAACAACCGGATCTATGGGCTCACGAAGGGTCAGTACTCGCCGACCTCGCCGGTCGGCAAGGTCACCAAGTCGACGCCGATGGGTTCGGTCGACGCACCGTTCAATCCGCTGTCCGTTGCGCTCGGCGCCGAGGCCACGTTCGTCGCCCGCACCCACGACCTCGACCGCAAGCACATGCAGGACATTTTCCGCGCGGCGCACGAGCACCAGGGGGCGTCCTTCGTCGAGATCTACCAGAACTGCAACGTCTTCAACGACGGCCAGTTCAGCGACATCACGAAGAAGAACAGCCGTGAGGAGATGATGATCGACCTCGTGCACGGCGAGCCGATCATCTTCGGCGTCGACCGCTCCCGAGGTGTGATGCAGGGAAGTGACG
>JBBKVY010000186.1:0-10724 GCA_037968675.1 Acidimicrobiales bacterium
GCGCGCGTCTTCGTGCCCGGCTCGTCGACGAGATGCTCGGTGACCACCGAGTGAGGGGGCGTGCCGGCGTCCGGATTGGCGTCGTCCTCGTGCAGCTCGATGGCGCGGAATCCCGAGCCGAGCTCCCGCTCCAGGAACCGGAACCGATCCGACGGCACCAACCGGTCGGACGTGAACCGCATACCCAACACCTCGAGTCCGGCGGCGCAGCGGTCCTTGACGACGGCGAGGTCGTCCGCGGAGATGTCGATGGTGTTCCGTCGCTTCTTGCCCATTGCGAAGGGCATCGACGGCTGCGACAACACCGGCGCCAGCAGTCGTTCGTCGGTGGCCATCGCCAGGGCGAAGCCACCGGTGAAACACATGCCGATGGCGCCGACACCGGGCCCACCGCACCGCTCGTGCTCGTGACGGGCCAGGGCGCGAAGCCAGTCGATGACCGGCGACGTCTTCCCCGTGGCCCACACCGTGAAGTCGCGTGAGATGCACGACGGGACCATGCTCTGCATCGTGTAGAGGACCGCAGGCTTGCCATCGTTCGAGCTGTCGCGACCGGGCTCGCCGAACAGGTGCGGCAACACCGCCGTGCAGCCGATGCCGGCGACCATGCGGGCGAAGTCGGCGACCTTGGGCGTGATGCCGGGGATCTCGCTCATCACGATCACCGCCGGACCGGTGCCGATCCGGAAGAGGTCGCGCGTCTTGCCGTCGTGGGTGAAGGTCGAGCGTTCGAAGTCGTCCAACGGATCGTTGGCCATGGTCCCTCCCGGAGTCGCCGGAACCGTAGCTGTGGGACGATGCCGGTGATGGAGATCACCCGCCTCGGCCCGATTCTCCTGCCCGACACGCACCCCGCCGCCGGGACGAACATCAACGGGCCGTCGCTCGTGCCGGTCCCGGAGTGGGTCGAGGGCGCACTCGGCCCCTGGTACCTCTACTTCGCCGACCACAAGGGTGACCACATCCGGCTCGCCTACGCCGACGATCCCGTCGGCCCGTACACCCTCCACCCGTCAGGGTCCTTGCACCTGGCCGAGTCACGCTTCCCGACCACGACACCGCAGGGGGTCGAGCCGACCAACCCGATCCAGGCCGCCGCCATCGCGGCCGAGGGATACGACGCGCACTTCACCCCGCACATTGCATCTCCCGACGTGGTGGTCGACCACGAGCGGCGCACCATCTGGATGGCCTTCCACGGTCTGTGCGACGACGGAATGCAACTGACCCGGATCGCCGAGTCGAGCGATGGCATCTCGTTCCGCGCCCACGAACCGCTGGTCGCGTTCCCCTATCTCCGCATCCTCCCCGAGAAGTACGACGGGAAGTGGCTCGGGATGTCGATGCCAGGGATCCTCTACCGATCCGATGACCTGCTGGCATGGGAACCGGGTTCGATGGTGTTCGACGGCGACTTCCGACACGGCGCGCTGCTCCGTCGCGACGAGGTGTTGCACGTGTTCTGGACGCGTGTCGGCGACACCCCGGAACACATCCTCCACTCGACCATCGATCTCGAGGGTGACTGGTCGACATGGATCCCGTCGGACCCGGAGTCGGTCCTCGCTCCGGAGGAGGCGTGGGAGGGAGCGGATCTCGCGATCGTTCCGTCGGCCCGAGGGCAGGTCACGACGAGGGTCCGCCAGCTGCGCGACCCGGCGATCGTCGACCACAACGGACGGCTGTACCTCGTCTACTCGGTGGCGGGGGAGTCCGGCCTCGCGATCGCGCAGATCGACGGCATCTGAGACGCTGCGAACGGTCGCCGGAATGGAGTCCGGGGTCGCCGGGTTTCCCCGAGCGTGCCCACGACTGCACCCTCGGCGCCGAGTGGCGACATGGCATCGATTCGCCCGCCCGCCGTGGCGCGTCCTGTTCACGGCGTTACGGTGCGTTAGCCATGGTCGAGTCGCGGACCCACTACTGCGAAGTACGAGACCTCACCGAGGCGCTCGCTGCACCGCTCGGGCCCGAGGACCAGACGGTCCAATCGATGGCGGACGTCAGTCCGACGAAATGGCATCGGGCCCACGTGACCTGGTTCTTCGAGGAGTTCCTGCTCGGCCCGCACGCCAAGGCCTACGAGCCGTTCCACCAGCAGTACCGCTACCTGTTCAACTCGTACTACGAAGCGGTCGGGCCGCGTCACCCACGTGCCGCTCGTGGCGCCGTCTCCCGGCCCACCGTCGACGACGTGACCCACTATCGACGCTCGGTCGATTCGGCCATGGTCGACCTCATCGGTGCCGGTGGCGACGACGCGCTCGCCGGCTTGGTCGAGCTCGGCCTCCACCACGAACAGCAGCACCAGGAGCTGTTGCTCATGGACGCGAAGCACGTCCTCTCCCAGAGCGTGCTCGATCCCGCGTACCGCGCGTTCCGGGACGCGACGGTGGGCGTCTCCAGAGCGGTGTCGTGGATCGCGCATCCCGGTGGCCTGGTCGAGATCGGCGTCGCCGGAGACCACGGGGCGTTCTGCTACGACAACGAGCGACCCCGACATGCCGTCCACCTGCAACCGTTCGAGTTGGCCGACCGCACCGTGACCTGCGGGGACTGGCTGGCGTTCCTCGCCGATGGCGGGTACGAGCGCCCCGAACTCTGGTTGTCCGACGGCTGGGCGCTCGTGTGCGACGGGACGCTCGAGGCGCCGATGTACTGGCGTGACGACGAGGACACCTGGACCCTGTTCACCCTGTCCGGGCGGCGCGACGTCGACCCGGCCGAGCCGGTGTGTCACGTGAGCTACTACGAGGCGGATGCGTACGCCCGTTGGGCCGGCGCCCGGCTCCCCACGGAAGCCGAGTGGGAAGTGGTTGCCCGTGACCGTGTCGAGGTCGATCCGCCGGTGCTCGACCTCGAGGTCCTCCACCCCCGTCCAGCCGAGCAGGGCAGAGCGGACTTCTTCGGCGGCGTGTGGGAGTGGACCTCCTCGCCGTACACCGCGTACCCCGGATTCGAGCCCGGCCCGGGTGCGATCGGTGAGTACAACGGGAAGTTCATGGTGAGCCAGCAGGTGCTCCGCGGCGGCTGTTGTGTGACACCACCGGGCCACATCCGACCGACCTACCGGAACTTCTACCCGCCACCCGCCCGATGGGCTTTCACCGGCCTGCGACTCGCTCGGGACCTCCCGTCCTCGGCGGCACGACAGGGGACCGAATGACCGACTCCACCGCCGAACTCACCGTCGACGTGCACCTCACCGAGGAGGAGTGGTTCGAGACCATCTCGGCTGACTGTCTCGACGGTCTCACCAGCGACCCCAAGCGGTTGTCGCCGGTGTGGTTCTACGACGAGCAGGGGAGTCGGCTCTTCGACGACATCACGCGCGTCGGCGAGTACTACCCGACCCGGGCGGAGGCGACGCTGTTGGCGGATCACGCCGGCGAGATCGTCGAACTCTCGGGCGCCGACACGTTGGTCGAGCTGGGTTCGGGGACATCGGACAAGACCGAACACCTGCTCGACGCCATGACCGCGGCGGGAATGCTCGAGCGCTACGTGCCCTTCGACGTCTCCGGCGGAACCGTTCGGGAGGCCGCGGATCGGCTCCTCGATCGCTATGCCGGACTGTCGATCCATGCCGTCGTCGGCGACTTCCATCGACACCTCGGCGAGATCCCACGGGAAGGTCGACGACTGGTCGCCTTCCTCGGTGGGACGATCGGCAACCTCGGACCGGACGAGCGCCGCGCGTTCCTCGTGGACCTCAGCCGCGTCATGGCCGCCGACGACCGACTGCTGCTCGGATGCGACCTGGTCAAGGATCCCGACGTCCTCGTGCGGGCCTACGACGACCGCGATGGGGTCACGGCGGCGTTCAACAAGAACGCGCTGGCGCACGTGAACGCTCGGCTCGGCGCCGACTTCGACCCCGACCGCTACGACCACGTCGCTCGGTGGAACGCAGAGGAGGAATGGATCGAGATGCGCCTCCGCTCGACCATCGCGCAGGATGTCGACCTCGGCCAGCTCGGGACGACGATCCACTTCGAGGCCGGCGAGGAGATGCGGACCGAGATCAGCGCCAAGTTCACCGAGGATCGCATCACCGACGAGCTGTGGCAGGCGGGGTTCGGCGTCGAGAAGACGTGGACCGTCGAGCCCGGCTATCTCCTGGCCCTCGCTCGTCCCGACCGGTGACCACATCCATACGCCGGAATGCGACCCGGGCGGGAAGGGTTGCCAGTGCGTGCCCGCCCTCACCCGTATCGCCGCGTTGACCGCTGCTGCACTGCTCGCCGCCGCGTGTTCCGGGAACGACTCGGCAGGCGCTGGAGGCGAAGATCCATCACCGTCCGCGACGGTCACGGTGCCGCAGGTCGCGTCGACCGAGCCGGAGGACGTACCGTCCGCGCTCGACGATCCGCGGGACGACGAGTTCCCGGCGCCGCTCGTCGATCCCGGAGCGTTGTTGTCCGGCGGGCCGCCACCGGATGGGATCCCGCCGATCGACGAGCCCCGGTTCCTCGTCGCGAAGGACGCCGACTTCCTCGACGACGCCGAACCCGTGCTCGCGCTGACGGTCGGAGACGAGACCCGCGCCTATCCCGTCCAGGTGCTGATCTGGCACGAGATCGTGAACGACACGCTCGACGGCGTCCCTGTCTCGGTCACCTACTGCCCGCTCTGCAACTCGTCCATCGCCTACGACCGGCGGCTCGACGATCGAGTGCTCGACTTCGGCACCTCCGGGCAGCTCTACAACTCGGCACTGGTCATGTACGACCGCCAGACCGAATCGTTGTGGAGTCACTTCACCGGTGAGGCGGTGATCGGCCATCTCGCGGGTTCCGACCTCGAGACGTTCCCGATGTCGACGGTGTCGTGGGCGACGTTCCGCGACGCCAACCCGGATGCACTCGTGCTCTCGAGGGAAACTGGGTTCGACCGTCGCTACGGGATCAACCCCTACCCCGGGTACGACGACGTGGGGACGGCGCCGTTCCTGTTCGACGGCGAGGTCGACGGGCGGCTCGCAGCGAAGGCGCGCGTCGTCGGCATCGACGCCGGCGACGCGCCGGTCGCCGTGCACCTCGACCTGCTGCAACGGCAGCGTGTCCTGGAGGTCGGCAGTGGTGGCGACGGCCTCGTGGTGTGGCACGTCGGCGGCGCAACGTCGGCGCTCGACGCCGACCAGATCGCCGCCGGCCGCGACGTCGGCTCCGTCGGCGTCTTCTCTCCCGTACTCGACGGCGACCGTCTCGAGTTCCGGCCCGTCGACGGCGGGTTCGAGGACATCGGCACGGGAAGCCGCTGGAACATCCTCGGTCAGGCCGTGTCCGGCCCGATGGCGGGCGAGCGTCTCACGATGGTCGACCACGTCGACACGTTCTGGTTCGCCTGGGCCGCATTCCAGCCCGGGACCGACGTGGTGACCTGACCCAAGCGCCTCGGGACGTCGCAACACCGCTCTGCGTAGCCTCGTGTCCATGGTCGCGATGAAGCAGGAACTGGTCGATCTCTCCGACGAGGTCTGGCAGCGGCTGCGCACGAGACTCGATGGGTTGACCGACGCGGAGTACCTCTGGGAACCCGCGCCCGGATGCTGGACGATCCGCGAACGCGCCGACGGCGGCTGGCGAGCCGACTGGCCGCTCCCGCGCCCGGAGCCGGAGCCGTTCACGACGATCGCCTGGCGGCTGTGGCACCTGATCGACATGTACGGCGAGGACCGGGCGCCCACGTGGCTCGACCTGCCTCCCCAGGGCGAACCGATCGGCCTCGACGACCCGCACGGCGAACCGCCGGCCAGTGCTGCCGATGCGCTGGCCATGCTGCGTCGGGCGCACGACCGGTGGGAGGCGCACCTGGCGCTCGTGTCGGAGGACAGCCTGGGTGCGCCTGTGGGTCCGGTGGGGGGCGGGTACGACCAACGGACACGCGCCGCGTACGTCATGCACATGCTCGACGAGTTCATCCACCACGGTGCGGAGGTCGCACTCCTGCGCGACCTCTGGCGCTGGCAGCGCCCCCTCGGCGTCGACGAGAACACCGAGCGCGCCGTGCGCGGCGACCTCGGCCTCGTCGCCGACGTCGCGGACATCGGTGCGGAGGCAGCCAGTGCGCTGGTGACGGTCGCAGCGTCGTACGCCCGTTGGGACCTGGTCACCGGGCTGGTCGGGGCCGGCGTCATGCTGCCGGTCGGCGGGAGGACGCCGTTGCACGTCGCTGCGGGCGCGGGAGAGCTCGACGTCGTCGAGCTGCTCGTCGAGCACGGCGCCGACGTGACGGCGAAGGATCCGGAGTTCGGCGCTGCGCCGCTCGAGTGGGCCCGGTTCCTCGACCAGCCCCACGTGGTCACGTGGCTCGAGAACCACGCGCACGACTGAGATCAGTGCACGGTGCGCAGCGCCATCCAGGCAGCAGTGATCGTGCCCACACCGATCACGAACACTCGGAGGTCCGGATTGCGGCGGACGACGACGAGCGCCGCCATGAACACGACCACGGCAACCGCGGCCTGGACCAGCGCGCCGCCATCGGTACGGGGAAGGAACAGATCGGTCACGGATCAGCGGTCCCGGGGTCGTGGCCGGCCGCGAGACGCTCGCCGAATGACCGCAGTCGCTGGAGCGCATCCGCACTCGGTTCGGTGGCCGACCGCGCCAGGGCAGCCTTGATCTGCAGGTAGGTGTCGGCGCCGAGTCCGCACCGGCGGCAGTCGTCGAGATGGTCGGCGACGCCCAGACGCATGTCGTCGTCGATCTCGCCGTCGAGGAAGCGCTGGATGACCTTGCCGACCTGGCGGCACGACAGCGAGCGATCGGTTCGGCGGAAGCGCTTCATGGTTCGCTCCTGGTCACGAGTCCGGTGGTGTCGAGATGGTCGCGGATGCGCTTGCGTGCCCGGTGCAGTCGGCTCATCACCGTGCCGACCGGGACCCCGAGGGAGTCTGCTGCCTGCTGGTACGAGCTGCCGCCGAGGTCGACCAGTTCCACGACCTGTCGGAAGCGGTCGGGCAGCGCGGTGAACGCGACCTCGACCTCGGCGTCGAAGGTGTCCTGCAAAGCGTCGTCCTCCGCGCTGTCGTGGGGCGTCTGCTGTTCGAGCAGCCGTTCACCGGACTCCGGGTCACGCAGGAGCTCGGGCCGCTTGCGTCGGACTCGGTTCACCTGCGCGTTGCGCAGGATGGTCAGGAGCCACGCCCGCGGGTACCGACCGTCGAATCGCTCGATCGACCGGAAGGCCCGCAGGAGCGTGTCCTGCACCAGATCCTCGGCATCGCTCGGATTCCGGGTGATCGACATGGCGACGCGGAAGAGGACGTCGAGTTCGGGGAGGACGTAGCGCTCGAAGAGGTCGTCCGGACTCGACTCCGGACGCGGGTCGGGCGCGGTCACGGTTGGGGGAACCCGACGAGCGGGATCGGCATTCCCGCCGTCCGGCGGCGCTCGGAGCGTCCATTCCTTCGGCATCGACCGCGATGACCACCAGAATGGGGTCATGGCCGACATCACCGAGATCCAACTCCCCGGGGTGGGGGTGCGCTACGAGTTCACCACCGCCGATGGCGACAACGTCGGGGTGGTGTGTCACCACGGCGGACGCCGCGAGATCGTCGTCTACACCAGCGACGACCCCGACCGCGCGCACTCGGTCCTGTCGCTGGGCTCCGACGACAGCCGCACGCTGAGTGAGATGCTCGGTGCCAGCCAGGTGAGCGAGGCCATGCACGCCATGGAGCAGCGGATCGAGGGGCTGGCGCTCGACTGGTTGGAGGTCACTGCCGAGTCGTCGCTCACCGGACGCACGCTGGCCGATGGAGATCTGCGGTCGCGCACGGGAGCCTCGATCGTCGCCGTGATCCGAGGGGAGACGACCGAGCCTGCGCCAGGGCCGGATTTCGTGCTCCTCGCCGGCGATGTTGCGGTGGCTGTCGGCTCGCCCGAATCGCTCGAGCAGCTTCGTGTCGCCGTGCGATCGTGACCGGCGTCCTCGCCGCTGCCGGCGGTGAAGTCGCTCTCGCGTTCGTCGAGATCGGCGCGGTCGCCCTCGCCCTGGCGATGCTGTCGCGTCTCGCAGGTCGAATGGGCATCACGGCCATCCCGTTGTACCTGCTCGCTGGTCTCGCGGTGGGCGAGGGCGGCGTGGCGACGCTCGACGTCTCGGAAGACTTCATCTCCCTCGCCGCGCAGATCGGCGTGTTGCTCCTGCTGTTCACGCTCGGCCTCGAGTACACCGGCGAGGAACTCCAGACCGGGCTCCGCACCGGCGCGGTTCCCGGGATCGTCGACGCGGTCGCCAACTTCGCCCCAGGTCTCGGCCTGGGGTTGCTCCTGGGCTGGGAGACCACGGCGGCGGTGTTGCTCGGAGGAGTCACGTGGATCAGTTCGTCTGGTGTCGTGTCGAAGGTGCTCACCGACCTCAAGCGTCTCGGCAACCGGGAGACGCCCTCCATCCTCAACTTGCTGGTCATCGAGGATCTGGCGATGGCCATCTACCTCCCGGTGGTCGCCGCCCTCATCGCAGGACAGGACGCCGCCGCGACCGTCCTCACGGTGATGGGTGCGGTCGTCGCGGTCGTGGTGATCCTCGTCCTGGCCATCCGCTTCGGCGATCGGCTCAGCGCCATGCTCGCCGGTGGGAGCGACGAGTCGCTCCTCCTCACCGTCTTCGGCCTCACACTCCTCGTCGGCGGACTCGCCGAGCAGGTCCAGGTGTCGAGCGCGATCGGGGCCTTCCTCGTTGGGCTCGCGCTCACCGGTCAGGTACGCGACCGGGCAGAGGAGCTCATCGGTCCGCTTCGGGATCTGTTTGCGGCCACGTTCTTCCTGTTCTTCTCGTTCCAGATCGAGCCGTCGACCGTGGCCGAGGCGCTGGTTCCTGCCGTCGGCCTCACCGTGGTGACCGTGTTCACCAAGGTGCTCTCCGGCCACATCTCCGCCGGGCGCTCCGGCATAGGTCCGGCAGGCCGCATGCGCGCGGGCACCGCACTCATCGCTCGCGGCGAGTTCTCGATCGTGATCGCATCGCTCGGCGTCAGCCTGGCCGACGGGGACGACCTCGGTGGTCTGGCCGCTGCCTACGTGCTCCTCACCGCGATCGTCGGCCCGTTGGCCGCCAAGTACGCCGACTCGCTCCCACGCCCACCGAGTCGTCGTCGGGTCCTAACGTCCGGCGGATGACGAGCAGCTCGCAACGGTTCCCGGAACTCGGCTTCTACGCACTGGCCGGTCAGCCCGAGTCGTCCCGCGACATCGTGCGCGAGGTGATCGACGGCGAGGCGATGGGGCTCGGCACGGCCTTCATCTCCGAGCGCTACAAGCAGAAGGAAGCAGCGACACTCTGCGGAGCGGCCGGGGCGGTCACGGAATCGATCCGCATCCAGACGGCGGCCACCAACCACAACACTCGCCATGCGATGGTGACGGCCGCGTTCGCGTCGACCATGCAGAGCCTGACCGGCGGACGTTTCGTGCTCGGTCTGGGTCGCGGCATCACACCGATGCAGGACGCGTTCGGGATCGATCACATCACGACCGCACAGATGGAGGACTTCGCCGGGCTGATGCGGCGGCTCTTCCGGGGCGAGGTCGTGTTCGGTCACGACGGCCCAGCGGGGAAGTACCCGATCCTCCACGTCGACTCCGGTCTCGACGAGCACCTGCCGATGGGCCTCGTGGCGTTCGGACCGAACACGCTCGAGCTGGCTGGCCGATGCTTCGACGAAGTGGTGTTGCACACGTTCTTCACCGATGAGACGACCGTTCGCTGCGTCGAGACCGTGAAGCGCGCCGCGGAGAAGTCCGGCCGGGACCCCGCCGACGTGAAGGTGTGGTCGTGCTTCGCGACGATCGGCGATCATCTGCCCGAGGACCGCCGACTGATGAAGACGGTTGGTCGGCTCGCTACGTATCTCCAGGGCTACGGCGATCTGTTGGTACGGACCAACGGGTGGGATCCTGCCGTGCTGGAACGCTTCCGAGCCGACGAGGTCGTGCAGTCCACACCGGCGCTCGACATGTCGGCGTCGACGGAGCAGCTGGAACACGTCGCCACGCTCCTCCCGGACGAGTGGTTGGCGCCCAGCGCCACGGGGACTCCGGCACAGTGCGTGGCCGCCGTGCGGAACCAACTCGACCTCGGCTGCGACGGCGTCATCCTCCACGGCGCGTCACCCACCGAGCTCGCGCCGATCGTCGAGGAGTACGCCAGGTGAGCATCCAGTTGGGTCTGGCGGATTCGACGGCGGACGCCGCGCCGCAGCCGTACCCCAGTGACGCACCGAACGTCGTCGTGATCGTGCTCGACGACCTCGGCTTCGGCCAGCTCGGCTGCTTCGGATCCGACCTGTCGACGCCCAACCTCGATCGCGTCGCCGAGCGCGGGATCCGATTCACGAACTTCCACACGACGGCGGTGTGCTCGCCGACTCGGGCCTGTCTCCTCACCGGACGGAACCACCACCGCGTCGGTATGGGGATGCTGCCCGACCTCCCGCTCAACTATCCCGGCTACACCGGGGTGTTCCCCCGCGAGGCCGGGACGATGGCGCAGATCCTCCTGGCCAACGGCTGGTCGACGACTGCGATCGGCAAGTGGCACCTGGTGCCCCGGGACCAGCGAGCTACAGGACCGTTCGACATGTGGCCGACGCGCCTCGGATTCGAGCGGTACTACGGTTTCCTCAACGGCGAGACCAACCAGTGGACGCCGAACCTCGTGCGCGACCAGAGCCACGTGGAGCCGCCCGCTGAACCCGCCGACGGCTATCACCT
>JBBKVY010000187.1:0-6898 GCA_037968675.1 Acidimicrobiales bacterium
GTCTCGGCTGGCTGTACGGCGCGGGGGTCACCTGAACGGTGCGGCCCTCGTACTCGAAGGGCTCGCCGGTCCACGCCTTGAACAGGGTGTCGAGGCAGAGCTCCATCCGCTTGCCCCGACCTTTCCAGTCGAGGCCGGCCTGCTCGTACTCCTCGGGCCGGTAGCCGAGCCCGGCCGTGTACTGGACCCGCCCCAGCGACGCGATGTCGACCACGGCGATCTGCTCGGCCAGCCGGATCGGATCGTGGAGCGGGACCAGCAGCGCCGAGATCATGATGGGCAGCGTGGTCGTCACCGCGGCCATCGACGCGGCAAGCGTGATCGGCGAGGGGAGATAGCCGTCGTTCACTCCGTGGTGCTCCGAGAGCACCAGCATGTCGAATCGGTGCTGTTCGCACCACGCCGCCTGATCGAGCGCAGTGCGATACAGGTCGGTGTGCGTCACGTCGCCGTCGACGGGAGCGCGGAGGTCGTAGCGGGCAATGAAGAGGGCCACGGGCAGAGCTTGCCAGGAAAAGCTGACGCGCCGTCAGAGATCCCCAGAACGGGCGTCGTGCTGCGAGAATCGACGCGTGCTCCTCGATGCGATCGACCATGTCCAGCTCGCCATACCGCCCGGTGGTGAGGAACTGGCGACCTGGTTCTACGAGGAGGTGCTGGGTGTGCCGCGCGTCCCCAAGCCGCCCCACCTGGCGATACGCGGTGGATGCTGGTTCGAGCGTGGTGCGTTGCGGATTCACGTCGGTGTGCAGGACGATTTCGTCCCCGCCACCAAGGCACATCCCGCGTTCACCGTGGCCGACCTCGACTGGACCGAACGATCACTGACCGAACGTGGGGTCACGCCCCGTCGGGAGACCGATCCGGTCGGCCCCGATTCGCTCTACGTCGACGACCCCTTCGGGAACCGCATCGAGCTCCGCCCCGGACGCGAGCCGGCCGATGCCGTGTCCGCCCGCACTGACGCCGTCGTGGCCGTCGCCGAGAAGACCGTCGGCGAACGACTCGCCGCCCAGCTGTCGTTCGTGCAGGAACTCGACCGCCTCAAGTCGGTGGAGCGGCAGTCGTTCATCCTCGACGGCCTGCGTCGGGAGAACACCGCCGAGCACTCGTGGCACGTCGCGATGCTCGCGATCGTCCTCGCCGACCATGCCGGTGACGACGTCGACATCGCCCGGGTCGTCCTGCTCCTGCTGGTGCACGACATCGTCGAGATCGACGCCGGCGACACCGGCATCCATGACTCCGACGGTCGTGAGTCCAAGGCCGATCGCGAACGGGCAGCAGCCGACCGGCTCTTCGGCCTGCTTCCCGACGATCTCCGCGACGACCTGCGGGGCGCCTGGGAGGAGTACGAGTCCGGCGACACCCCCGAGAGTCGCTTCGCCCACGTCTTCGATCGGCTCGCGCCGTTCCTGTTGAACTTCGGGGCCGACGGACTCGCGTGGAAGCGGTGGGGTGTCACGTCGGTCCAGGTGCGAGCGGTGCTCGAGCCGATCGCCGAGGCCGCACCGGAACTGGGCCGCTTCGTCGAGGCCATGGTCGACCGTGCGATCGCCGACCGTGTGCTGACCGACGGGACCTCGGGCATCATCCTCCCCGGTGCCGGCGCTCCCTAGCCTCGTCGGCATGCGACGCCCGGCCCGCCGCACGATGGACCCCGTCGACCTCGACGAACCGAAGCGGAAGCGTTTCCCGGTGGTCGGCGTCGTGTACGGCTCTCCGATCACCCACGTTCCCAGCCACACCAACGGAACGGTGGAGAAGCTCGCCAACGCGATGCTCCAGCTCCGCGACGCCGGCGGCAGGGTGCACACGTTCACCATCGCTCCCGGTGAGTTCGTGGTCGACGGTGTGGCGTGCGAGCCGGTCATGGGGTCGGCCGCCCCCGCAGCGTCGCGCACGATCTCGGCATCGGGGTCGGTGGCGGTGGCGCACGAGGCCCGTGTCGCCCGAGCAAGCCGGATCCTGGTGGAGGGGGTGCACGATGCGGAGCTGCTCGAGAAGATCTGGGGAGACGACCTCCGACACGAGGGCATCGTGGTCGAACGGCTCGACGGCATGGACGACCTGGCTGCGGTGGTCCGTGCGTTCCGGCCGCGCCCGAACCGCCGGCTCGGCGTCCTGCTCGATCACCTGGTCGACGGTTCGAAGGAGTCGCGGGTTGCCGCGACGATCGACGACCCGAACGTACTGATTGCCGGGACTCCCTATGTCGACGTCTGGGAGGCGGTCCGACCGTCGGTGGCAGGTGCCGCGGGCTTCGAGGGTCCATGGCCCGACGTGCCGATGGGGGAGCTGTGGAAGGAGGGCGTCCTCGCCCGCATCGGCCGGGGAGGCGAACATCCCGGCGCCTTCTGGAAGCAGCTGCTCGCCGGTGTGACGACCTATGCCGACCTGTTCCCGCCCCTGGTCGGCGCGGTCGAACAGCTCATCGACTTCGTCTCGGAGACCCCTTAGAGGTCCAGCAGGGCGTTCTCGATCACCTCGGTGAGGGCCGGGTGGATCCACATCTGACCGTGGACCATCTCGTCGACCGTCTGATCGAAGCGCATGCCCTGGATCAGCAGCTGGATCAGCGTTGACGCCTGGGGCCCGATGATGTGGGCGCCCAGGAGCTTTCTCGTCTGCGCATGCGCCACCAACTTCACGAAGGAGGTCGTGTCCTCCATCGCCCACCCGTAGGCGGTCGACCCGTAGTCCTTGATCGCGGTGAGGAACGGGACGCTCTCGGCCGCAGCGTCACGCTCGGTCATGCCGACCGAGGCCACCTGCGGACTCCCGAACACCGCGTGGGGGATGGCGAAGTCGTCCTTCAGACGAGGGTCGTCGGGATGCGCGACGTTGTGGAACACGACCTTGGCCTCGGCGTTGGCCACGTGTTTGAGCTGGTAGTGGTTCGACAGGTCGCCGAACGCCCAGATGCCTTCCACATCGGTCTGGTAGTCGTCGTGGACGATCACTCGACCGGCGGCGTCACACCGCACGCCCGTGGTCTCGACCTGGAGTTGGTCACCGTTGGGGATGCGTCCGGTTGCCACCAGGAGCGCATCGGCTTCGACGACCCGCGACTCGCCGCCGTGGATCACGTGGATCCGGGTCACGTCGTCGTCGCCCTTCTCGACCCGTTCGATGGCGGTGTCGAGCAGGAGCTCGAATCGCTCGCCGGCCAACTCGGTGTACCGCTCGGAGATGTGGTCGTCCTCGGAGCGGAGGAGTCTGCCGCTGCGGTTGATCATCGTGACCTTCGAGCCGAACGCCTCGAACACGTGGCCGAGCTCCGTGGCGATGTACCCGCCGCCGATCACCACCAGCCGTTCCGGAACCTCGCGAACCCGCATGATCGTGTCGGAGGTGTGGAACCCGACGTCAGTCAGTCCCGTGATGTCGGGGACGAACGGTCGGGCCCCGGCGCCGAGGACGAACTTGTCGCTGCGGAGTTGCTCGCCGTCCACTTCCAGGACCTTGTGATCGACGAAGGCGCCGCTGCCCTGGAAGACGGTGATGTTCTCGCAGTCCTCGATCCGGTAGCGCTCGCCGCCGGCGGCGACGGGGTCGATGCGGCCGAAGACACGGTCGACGATGTCGGCGAAGTCGACCCCGTCGAGCGTCGCCCGGACGCCGTAGCGCTCCGACTCCCGCACGTGCATGGCGATGTCGGCCGCGTAGATGAACATCTTCGAGGGAATGCAGCCTCGATTCAGGCAGGTTCCGCCGAAGACGTCGCGCTCCACGAGTGCGATGTTCCAGTCGTCCAGTTCGGCAGGGATCGAGTTGGCGGATCCAGTACCGACGATCACGAGATCGAAGTCGTGCAAGGAATGCTCCAGTCGAGCGGGGCGGTCGGGAGAGAGCGGTGGTCTGTGACCGACGGTACGCGATCCCTACACTGGACCATTCGCCATGCCACCCGGGCGTGGCGAGAACCTTCGGGATATCTGTCATGGCAACACAACGATCGAGTTTCGCCAAGCGTGAGCGAGACCGCGCCAAGAAGGCGAAGCAGGCGGCCAAGCGAGAAGCCCGCCTCGACAAGACCACCGACGACGACGAAGAGGTCGAAGAAGAAGAGGTGTCCACCGGCCCTCAGGAGTCGGCTGAGGCGATCATGGAAAAGCTCGCGAAGCTCCATGCCGCCTTCGAGGACGACCAGATCGAGTTCGAGGACTTCGAGGAGCAGAAGGCGGACCTCATGGCCCGCATGCCCCTCGAGTGAGCACCACCGACACGTACGACATCCAGTTCCATTTCGACCCGGTCTCTCCCTTTGCATGGATCACGTCCCGGTGGGTGAACAAGGTCGCGGGCCGTTCCCGAGAGACGGTGCTGGGGCTGATGGACGACGTGGGATTGCCGACTTCGCTCGCCGACGCGCTCGACGACACCTCGTGGGACGGGATCATCGAGGCCGAGACCGACGCGGCGCTCGAACTCACGGGCAAGGACGTGGGCACGGTCGAGGACTGGCACCAGGGGAGCCGACGCCTCAAGAAGTAGCGGCGCGCTCGACGAGGCGCTGGTGGAGCGGCAGCGCCCGCTCGACCAACTCGGCGACCCGCGGATCGCTGATGTCGGGCCGAGGTCCCGCCTTTCGGGGCACGAACCCGGTGGAGGCGGCTGCACCGGCGTGGAACTCCGACCACCGGGTCCACTGCGTGACGACCGTGGCTTCCCATCGGAGCGATCCCGCATCGAACTCGAGTTCTGTTGCCTCGCACCATCGCTCCAGTGATTCCGACGGACGTCGGAGGAGGTCGTCGGCGTCGACGACGACGTACGGCCGATCGTCTCCGTCGAGGAGGTCGGCGAACCCGACGAGCGCTTCGTAGCCGCACTCCTCCCACGTGACGTCGGGCCAGATGTTGGCGAAGGAGGGGATCGCCCGTGCCGGATCCCGCGTGAGGAGCGTGTGCTCGCCCAGACGCGCCACGGCTTCCCTCCTGTCGACCGGGACGTGGTGGACCATGTCCTTCACGAACGTCGGCTGCGGCGCCGCCGCCAGCGAACTGAGCACGTTCGATGCCGTCGACTGGGGTTCGGCGAGCCCGTATCGATCGGAGACGCGATCCGGGCCGAGGTAGTAGACGCCCGAGAAGGGTTCGTCGATCACGTGATGATCGCCGCGTTCGATCATCCAGCGCTCGAACGCCGTGGACAGCGAGCGGGGAACGGCCCAGAGGAAGCGGCGGATCTACGGGCCCTCGAGTTCGTCGAGCATCGCCTGATCGACCAGATCGGCGTACTCCTCGTGGCGTTCGATGTAGGCGGCGATGAACGGGCACAGCGGGACGACCTTCTCGCAGCGTGCGCGGGCGTCGTCGAGCGCGCCCCGAGCCAGCGCGCCACCGACACCGTGTCCCTCGTACTCGTCGTCGACCACCGTGTGCGGGAAGATCACCCGACCATCACGCCGTTCGTACTCCGCGAAGCCGGCTAGCTCGCCGCCGACCTTCGCTTCGTACCGGGTGGCGTCGGACACGTCGGTGACCGCGACGTCGGGCTTCATCAGGACCTCCACATGGACGGGCGACGAACCCGGAGGGTCCGCGTGTGCGTGCCCTCGACAGGAATCGAACCTGTGGCCTACCGCTTAGGAGGCGGTCGCTCTATCCGACTGAGCTACGAGGGCGATGGCTGTCGGAAACCCGGGAGGAAACCTGTTCCTTTCGGCTCGTTGACAGCATGTCGTGGGTCGCAGGCTAGCGATGGCGCTGGTCTGGGCTGATGTCTGGGTGGCCGGCGCTCATCGACTGGTTGTCGGCGCGCCGAAGCCACCGCTCGGGGCGGTGGCTGTCCTGGCTGGCCTCAGGCGGCGAGCGCGTCCGGCGGTCTGGCTCGGTGCTCGGCCCGGGTGAGGCTGTTGACCATGAGGTCCCAGCCGATGAGGTTCACGTGGTGGCGGGCCCGCCCGACCGAGTGAGCTCGCCAGAGGTAGAGCGTGTCCGCGAGTCCGCGGTTGATCGATTCGGCGTCGGCGCGGAGCGGGAAGATCCCGATCGAAGTCCGGATCGCCCGGCGGGATCGCTCGGAGGTTCTCGGTTCGGTTGAGCTTGCGGGCGGCGTCTTCGTCGTTGCCGTGCAACCGGATGGTGACCACCGAGCGGCAGTCCCGCGGACAGGACCTGATGCTTCTGAACTCACGAGCTCCAACGCCGGCAGTTTCTCAGATCAAGTTGTACGAGGACTCCGAGGCACCTGTGGGTGTGGCACAGGACATGTGCAAGGTATGAGTCGAGACATGTGCAAGGTCGTCGAGCGGCGAGCGTGCACGAGTGTCGAAGCGTCGAGCCGTCATCTTGGCCGTGGTCCTCGAGGACCACGGCCAAGCCGAAGTCGCCTCCCCCTACGACATCTCCGAATCCACCGTGTCCCACTGGGTCACCCGCGACCGCAGCGACCGTGACGCCGCGTTCCAACCGCGCACGCCGCCCCAAGACCACACCAACCGCCCCGGACCTTCCCGTTGGTGGCCGGCGAGTAGGGCTTGGTGCGGGTGTGTTCGATCCCGAGCTCCACGCAACGATCCCGCCAGCGCAGAGATCGGTAGCCGTTGCCGTTGTCGGTCAGGATCCGATCGATCGTGATGCCCTGTTCGGCGAACCAGGCGACGGCTCGTTCGAGGAACGCGACACAGTTGACGTGTTCTCGGTGCCGGCGAACTCGGAGTACGCGAGCCGCGAGTAGGCGTCGATGACGGTGTGGATGTGGGTGTAGCCCAGACCGCGATTGCCCATCGATCCGTTCTTCGTGCCTTGGCGGCCATGGATCTTGTGGCCGCCACCCGGCGGGGCCTCCTGGTTCAAGCGTGTTCCCTTCGACAGATCCACACTTGCCCAGGGGCTCACTCATTCACGGACTGATGTCAACAACGTCCCAGGGCACAACAGCTAGCGTCGCC
>JBBKVY010000188.1:0-7340 GCA_037968675.1 Acidimicrobiales bacterium
CCGGCTCGACACCCCACAGCGAGCCCTGAGCTTCTTCTGATCCCATACCCGCATGACTATCAGAGGCGAGCGGCCCGAACCGTGGGTCCGATGCGCCTCGGTCGGTTCCGCGCTATTGCCGGGTCGCGCGGGCACTTGTCACGCCTATCTGGTTGATCTGTGAGCGTCGACCTCGGTCAGCTCACTGTGGCCGACCCGCCATCGAGCGGCACTTCGCGCGGCCCCCAGGCGAGCGCCTACGCGATCAACGCGACCCCGACCGCCACTCATCTGGCAGCACTGCGAACACGTCGACATCTTTGCGTTCGCCCTGCCAGTCCCCGTACGCACGAAGCGTGTTCTCGTAGACGAATCCTGCGCGACGTGCGACCGCGGCTGAGGCCGAGTTCTCAGACTGGATGGTCAGGAACACCCGGGCAGCTCCGAGTTCGAACAACCAACTGGTCATCAGCCTGACGGCGCGAGTCGCGAGACCCTTTCCTCTCGCGGCCTCGACGAGCCAGTATCCGAACTGGGCGACGTCGGTGCTCGACCAGCCATCGATCCCGCACATGCCAACCGGCTCACCCGAGGTCACATCCACGATCGCGAAGGCGGTGCCGGTCGGATCGTTCTCGACGTCGAACGAGCGCCAGCCCCGCTCGAAACTGTCGATCATTTCGAGTGCGTCCGGAAGAGACTCTGGCATCGGACCGTTGTAGCGATCGACCGCTGGATCCTTCGACGCATTGGCAAGGAAGCTCGCATCGGAGGAAGTCCAGGCGCGAAGTAGGACAACATCGTCGGTCAAGCTCACCGCCACCGCCGAAGACTGCCGGATGCGAAGCGGCCGCGCCACCGGAGAATGGTTGATCGGCGCGCTGCCCTCGATCGAGACGGTGTCGTCGAGTGCCGTCCCGAGCGGCACCTATGGGCGGAGGCAGTCGGCGAGGCTCTGTCAGACGCTGACGGCTCCGGCGATGCTGAAGGTCTCGATCGGTCGGTCGAGACCCTTGAGCTTGCGCTCTCCTCGGGGTTCGAATCGGATCGGGCCGCCTGCGACGAGGTCGGTGACGGTTCGCGAGACATACACCGAGTTCGGTTGGGCCTCGCTGCAGATACGGGCGGCGAGGTGGACGGCTTGTCCGGCGATGTCGTCGCCGCGGCGTTCACATTCGCCGGTATGAACCCCGGCTCGTAGTTCGATCCCGAGGGTCTTGACTGCCTCATTCGCTTCCGCCGCGAACTGCAAGGCGTTGCTGGGCGAGTCGAACGCGGCGACGAACCCGTCGCCGGTCGTGTTGACCTCGCGGCCTTGGAACCTGCGCAGTCGCTCTCGGACCACGGTGTCGTGTTCGTCGAGACATGTCCGCCACGCCCGGTCGACGACTTCGACGGCTCGACTGGTCGAGTCGACGATGTCGGTGAACACCACGGTGACGAGCTGCCGCTCGACCGGAACCGAGCTCGTGCCGCTGGTGACGAAGTTCTGGACCTCGTCAAGTACGCCGTCGAAGTCGTCGCCGAACAGGAACGTGGACTGACCGTCATGGGCCAACTCGACGGTGTTGGCGAGATGTTCGACGAGGTACTGCGAGAAGCCCGGTCCGGCATCGTCGTTGTGCATCACGAGCGTCGGGGCCTGGATGAGATCGAGTGCAGGGCGGGCGTCGATGTTCTTCCAGCAATAGCGCAGCAGGTTGCCTGCGGTGCGAGGTGTCAGCGCACCTCGGCCGACGCGGCAGACGGCTTCGAGATCGTCGGCGGAGATGTGCGGAAGAAGAGCCCTTATCATCTCGGGCGTGCCCCAGGTGCCTCGGCAATGCTGGCGCCGGCCTCGATCTCTTCCAGCGAAACGCCGATCGGATAATCCGGCGCCGCAGCGAACCGGGCCCAGCCGTTGTGGAGCACGAGGGAACGGACACGGTCCGGGTGCAGGGCAGCGAATAGCAGCGCAGGCCCAGTAGCTTCGTTCTCCACGAAGATCGTCGCTTCTTCGGACCCGACAGCGTCCATCACACCAAGCAGATCTGCCGTCCACTCCTCCCACGACGGCGGGTGACCTTCGGGAAGATGTTGGGAGACACCGGTGCCCCGGCGGTCAAACGGGATCAGTCGAGAAAACGACGCCAGCCGCCGGTTGAAGCGCGACTCGGCCTCGACGTACCACTGCAGATCCAGGTGACACGTCCCGTGGTGGTAGACGAGATCTACCGGACCATCGCCGATCACCTGGTAAGCGATCTCTAGACCGTCGACCACGGTGTAGTTCGTCTCCGGCCCGCGCATGTCGCCCCACCATCCCGTCGCCTCCCGACCGTACTCGGCCAACGAACACGACCTCGACCAACGCGTGACCACTCTCACCTGACCCGCACCGAATGCCGGCTCGCGCGGGTCGAGCGCAACGGATAACAGATCTTCGGTGCGCTGGGCATCGTCGCAGAGGGCTCCGGGCAGGTAATCCCGAGCGGCACGGATGCGCTCGGCCAGGCGCTCCAGAATTCGCGGCTGAGGGGCGGATGGGTCGAGGCGTTCCTCTCTGCTGCACACGTCACGTGGACGAGCGACTGCGGGATTGCGTGCGGCACTGCTTCGGCGACCGCTCTTCCCCGTGTGCGACGATCGCGTGATGAAGTACTACGAGGACTACGAGGTGGGGGTGGGCGAATCCTTCGAGCACGGCGCCTACCTGGTTAGCGCCGAGGAGATCATGGCGTTCGCTCGCCAGTACGATCCCCAGCCGTTCCATCTCGATTTGGACGCCGCGGCAGCGAGCGTTTTTGGCGGGTTGACGGCATCGGGGTTTCACACAGTGGCAATTCAGGGTGCACTGATGCATTCCTCTCCCGAGGCAGATGCGGCGGTCATGGCCGGTCTTGGCTGGGACGAGGTGCGTTTCAGCAACCCAGCCCGTGTCGGAGACACGCTCTCTGTTCGATTCACATGTCTTGAGGCGCGCCCATCGGGGAGTAAACCTGACCGAGGCATCGTGCGGAACAAGGTCGAAGTCTTGAACCAAGATGGTCAGATCGTGCTCAGCAGCGTGCACAACTTGCTCGTGGGTCGTCGCCCCGCCGACTGACTGAGTACACCGGTCGTCTTCACCGGCAGCCTGGCCAGTACGGCCAGAATGCTCGCGCTGCGAGCATCAAGAGCGGCCGCGTCACCAACGTCGCCAATCCGGCTTCGAGGACGCTCGTACGAGTCCTTCGCTTCGAGACCGTCGTCGATCGACGCGATGTCGGCGTCGGTCAGCAGGAACTACACGAGTTCGTCAGGGTCGTCGCCGCTTGAGCACCCGAGGACCGCGAAGAGCACGCAGATCGGTAGCAACCGGGTGATTCGAGTCACGGGTGAATCAAGCATGAACACAGCGTGAGCCGCACCGAGTGCCGGATGACCAGCGGATCTGTCACGACCTATCTGGGAGATCGGGGCGGAGTTGTCGCTCCGAGGTGGTGGCAAGAAGGCCACCGAGGAACGGCACGTAGGAGCGGCTCGCACCCGGCGGTCACGCAGACCCGGCCTGGCAATCTCCACGGTCTGAAGTCTCCCAGCGCACGCGATCGCTGCTCATGGTGATTTCTCTCGGGACGAACGCCTACCGGCGCAACCTCGATGTCTGGGACGGTACGCGAGCAGCCTTCGGTTTGCTCGGTTACCTTCTTCTCGACGACGACGAGCGAGGTGCGGGCACATGTTCTTCCACGACTATCTCGACTATTGGGCGAGGCGCGACCCAGATGCGGTGCTGATCACCGACGGGAAGCAGACGATGTCGCGCGCGGAGTTCAGCGCCCGAACGCATCGGATCGCGAACCTGTTGTCGTCGCACCTCGAGGT
The DNA here is from genome assembly GCA_037968675.1 of Acidimicrobiales bacterium. Classification (GTDB taxonomy): domain Bacteria; phylum Actinomycetota; class Acidimicrobiia; order Acidimicrobiales; family Salinilacustritrichaceae; genus Salinilacustrithrix. Next base: position 3,826 of record JBBKVY010000188.1, read on the forward strand.
GGGACAGCGGTTCGGTCTGCTTGGCAAGAACTCGATCGACTACCTCGCAACGCTGTACGCAGCCAGTCGGTGCGGTGCGGTTCCGGTGCCTCTGAACTACCGGCTCGCTCCACGAGAGTGGCAGTTCATCCTCGATGATGCCGAGGTGGGCATGGTGATCGCTGATGGCGAGTTCACTGATGGGATCGACCAGGTGCGGGACGAGATCCCCCCGGACACGTTCCTGCAACTCGACGGGGCCCGGGACGGCTGGGTCAGCTTCGAGGAGGCCGTGGCGACGCAGTCGTCGGAGCCGACTTCACGGGATCTGTCGCGCGATGGCCTCGCCTATCAGATGTACACGTCGGGCACCACGGGCCTGCCCAAGGGTGCGATGATCAGCCAGCGTGCGGTCACGACGCACATCGCGCAGTGCGGGCCCATGTTCGGCCCGTCCGAGAGCCCCCGGTACTTGGTCGTGGCGCCGATGTATCACGCCGCCGGGTCCATCACCGCGATCAACGCCTTGTCGGTCGGGGCGTCGCTGTATTCGATGGCCGATTTCGTGCCTGGAGAGGTGGCACGGGTGCTGTCCGAGGAGGACGTCACGGCCGTCACGCTCGTGCCGGCGATGATCCAGGCCCTGCTCGTGTTCGTGCCCGATATTTCGACCATGGACTTCGGTCGCCTCGAGACGATCGTGTACGGCGCGTCGCCCATCGCCGCCGAGACGCTGCGCAGCGCGATGGCGACCTTCGACTGCGATTTCGTCCAAGCCTACGGCATGACCGAGATGACAGCGGTCGCGACCGCGTTGATGCCAGAGGACCACGTGCGTGCGCTGAACGGCGAAGAGCACCTCTTGGCGTCGGCGGGGCGGCCGAGCGTGGGCGTCGAGATCCGCATCGTCGATGGCGGCGACAACGACCTCGGGACCGGAGAGGTCGGCGAGATCATCGTGCGCTGCCCCAACGTGATGGATGGCTATCACAAGCGCGACCAAGCCAATGCTGAGACGCTTCGGGGCGGTTGGATGCACACGGGTGATGCAGGCTCCCTGGACGACGAGGGGTTCCTGTACGTGTCGGATCGGGTCAAGGACATGATCATCTCCGGCGGCGAGAACATCTATCCCCGTGAGATCGAGGACGTGCTGTTCCAGTTGCCCCAGGTCGCCGACGCTGCGGTGATCGGTGTCCCCGACGACCAGTGGGGGGAGTCGGTGAAAGCCATTGTCCAGGTGAAAGAAGGCGAGAGCCTCACCGAAAGAGAGGTACTCGCCCACACCCGTGACAACCTCGGTGGATTCAAGCAACCAAAGTCCGTCGACTTCATCGAAGAGATCCCCCGCAATCTCTCCGGCAAGGTTCTGAAGAAGGATCTTCGCGCTCCCTACTGGGACGGCAAGGAGCGTGCCGTCAACTGACCGAATCCGAAACGGCACCGTGGACCTCGAGGACCTCCCGTTCCCGACAGAACGTGGCTCCGGCGCACCTTGGAGCGACGCTGACGAAGCAAGCACCCAAAGGCACCAAGGAATGCCGGGTACATCGCGTCGGCGTCAACGAAGAACAGATCTTCGGGGCGGCAAGCCGACTCGACGGCCCAGCTGACTCAGCCGTACCGAGCGGCACATCGGCGCGGCTTCGTCAGGCCAAATCGGGTGCCAGGAGGGAGCACGCCTGTGTCGGATCGGCGTCGAGGCCCGGGTGCGGTCCAGCAACGCGGAAGTCGACCTGCTCGATAAAGGTTCCGCCGGGGACGTCGTCACCCAAAGTGTCGAACACGATGGTGCTCGCAATCACGCCGCGGTCTCGGAGAAGAACCTTCCCGTCCATGTCCCGCACGGTGTATGGCTGACCTGCCTCGATGGAGCTGAACTCGAACAAGCCGCCACCGAGCGGCACGGCCCTGGTTTCCTGGAACACAAGGTTGCCAGAGATCGTGAAGTACTTTCCGTTGGCCGAGTACGTCTCCGTGTAGGAGATCTTCTCGTGAGCGAAAAACGCCGAGTCAAGCTTTCCCTTGCCCTCGCGAATGATGACGTTGCCGCTCGCCTCAAAGGTGAGTTGAACCTCGAAGCCGCAGATGTCCGACAACGGTTCGAACACGAAACTGTCTGCCTCCTCGACGCTGAATCGGTCGAAGATCGTCGCGCCAGCCGGCGATGGCAATAAGACTGCGACGAGTGCGAACACCGCCGTCGAGATGGCCGCCGAGACCGTGAACTTCTGAGCCCTCGTGCGTGTAGCCACGTTGCCCGCCCCCTTCATCGTCGCGGACACGAGCGGTTCGTGCCGCCGCTTCGAGGGGGCGGATCCAACCGGTGAGCGCACTGGTCCTGTGAAGTACCGAGTCTCTCGATCACAGGAGCACCACCGTGCCGGGCATCCTCACCCACGAACAGAAGCAGCTCGCGTTTCGTCTCCGGGCGCGTGGATGGCGCCTCGTCGACATCGCCCGCGAGATCGGATGCACCGCGCCGATGGTGGGTCTGATGGTTCGCGAGGGCCGCTATCTCACCGGCGTTCCCGATGACTGGGAGCCTCGCTCCGGGTGCCTCTCGATCACCGAGCGCGAGGAGATCCTGGTCGGCATCCGCACCGGCGACTCCCTGACCACCATCGCCAGCCGGCTCGACCGCTCGCCCTCGACGGTCACCCGTGAAGTCGCGGCGAATGGGGGCCGAGACGGCTACTCGGCGTGGGCTGCACACCAACGGGCCCGCGACGCTGCGCGGCGACCAAAGCCGTGCAAGCTCCGCGCCGGACCACTCCGAGACGAAGTCGCTCGCCGGCTCCTCGAGCTCTGGTCACCCGACGAGATCTCCCGACGCTTACCGTTGGACTTCCCCGACGACCCGGAGATGCGGGTGAGTCACGAGACGATCTACCAGGCCCTCTTCGTGCAAGGCCGAGGCGAACTCCGCCGTGAACTGGCCCGATGTCTGCGTTCTGGCCGCACCTGCCGCAAGACCCGCGGCAAACCAGATGGGCGAGGCCGCATACCAGGGATGGTCAACATCTCCGAACGACCCGCCGAGGCTGACGACCGGTCCGTGCCCGGTCACTGGGAGGGCGACCTCATCCTCGGCGAGGGCGGCCGCAGCGCCGTCGGCACCCTCGTCGAACGCACGACCCGGCTCGTGTTGCTGTTGCACCTGGAGGACGGACGCACGGCGGTGAGTGTCGAAGCGGCCATGCGTAAGGCCGTTGCCACGCTGCCCGACGAACTGCACCGGTCGATCACCTGGGACCAGGGCGCCGAAATGTCGAGCCACACAGCGTTCACCACGGCGACCGGGATCCCGATCTACTTCTGTGATCCACACTCGCCCTGGCAGCGCGGTTCGAACGAGAACACGAATGGTCTCCTTCGCCAGTACTTGCCCAAGGGCACCGACCTCTCCAAGCACAGCGGCCCCGACCTGGTCGAGATCCAGCGAAGCCTCAACGGTCGTCCTCGCAAGACGCTCGGCTACATGACACCATCAGAGGCCTACGCGCAGGTCGTTGCGTCCACCGCCTGAGCTCGCC
>JBBKVY010000189.1:0-2931 GCA_037968675.1 Acidimicrobiales bacterium
GCGCCGATAGGGCAGGATTCGATCGGCGATCGACCTGTTGATAGGAGCGCTCGATCGGTGCGGCTGCCTCGGACTGTCAGATCTGAGCAGTGCCGTCGGGCTCGTGAGCGACGACCACGTGTGGACCGCTGAGGAGCTCGAGAAGATGACGCCATCGGAGCGTCAGCGATTTCGAGTGACTACCAGTGCACGCCGGGCACGAGGCGGACCAGTGCATCGGCCGCGCGGTCGGCGGCCGTGCTGTTGGGTCCATCGCCGGCGGCGTCGCCCCGGGCTGCGGCCGAGTCGGGGAACACCCGGTAGGCCACGTGCAGCAGCTGGTCGACGAGCTCGGGTGCGACCGCATAGGCCACCTCACCGAATGTGCCGAGCCGGGTGTTGATCTCCTTCGGCCGTTCGATGAGTGCTTCCAGCACCATTTCGGCGGCTTCGTCGGGACTGATGGTGGGAAATGCGTCGTAGAGCTTGGTCGGACTGATCATCGGCGTACGGACGAGCGGCATGTGGATGGTGGTGAACGTGATGCCGTCGCCGAAGGTCTCGGTGGCCACGATCCGGGTGACGGCGTCGTGCGCGGCCTTCGCGGCGACGTAGGCCGAGAACCGCGGCGGGTTCGCCTGCACCCCGATCGACGAGATGTTCACCACGTGGCCGAAGCGACGATCGGTCATGTGGGGGAGCAGACCCAGGACGAGCCGGATTGCGCCGAAGTAGTTGATGGCCATCGTGCGCTCGAAGTCGTGGAACCGGTCGTACGACAGGTGGATCGAACGTCGGATGGATCGGCCGGCGTTGTTCACCAGCATGTCGATGCCCTCGTGGTCGGACACCAGGTTCTTCACCAACAGGTCGACCGACTCCTCGTCGGTGATGTCGCACGAATACACCCACGCCTGGCCGCCGCGCCGCATGATCTCGTCGCGGAGCGACTCGAGCGCCTCGGTGCGCCGAGCGACCAGGATCGGCACGCCTCCGGCCGCAGCCACCTGGAGCGCCGTGGCCTCGCCGATGCCGGACGATGCACCGGTGATCACGACCCGGCGGCCGGCTAACGGGCCGCCCCGACGCAGCGACCGGGCGCGGTCGCGGTGGAGGTGCTCGGTCCAGTAGGTCCATAGGACACCGGCATACGACCCGAGTCGGGGTGCGGCGATCTTGGTCCCCTCGAGCGCTGCTTGCGTCTTCGACGTGTCGAACACCGACTGGAAGGCGACGTGAGGCAGGACCTCGGCTGGGATCTCGAGTTGGTCGAGCGCGAGCTCGCGCAGCAGGTCGGAGCCGGGCAACGCCTTGCCGATCGCCTCACCCAGGCCGGCGACGACATTCATCGATCTGGCCGGGAGCAGCGGGAGGAGTCGCGGCGCGCTGGCCGCCTTGGCGAAGGCGTTGAAGACGGCGGTGACCGCCTGCGGTGTCGGGTTGGCCAGGTGGAAGGCCTGCCCGTCGAGACCCTCGGTGGTGATGAGCTGGGCCATCGCATCGGCGACGTAGTCGACCGGGACCACGTTGGTGGCGCCCATGTCGGGCACCGCGAGACGAAGGAACGACGGCAGGTTGGCCAGTCGCCGGATGAGCTCGAACAGGTAGTACGGCCCGTCGATCTTGTCGATCTCGCCGGTGACCGAGTGGCCGACGACGACGGCCGGCCGGTACACGCGCCACGGGACCTCGGCCTCGTCACGCACGATCCGCTCGGCCTCGAACTTGGTGCGGTGGTACGGCGACGTGAGTCCCTGTCCCTCGTCGAACATGTCCTCGGTGAACGTGCCGGCGTACTCGCCGGCCACGGCCACCGACGACACATGGTGGAGACAGCCGACGCCGATCGCGCCGGCCAGTTCGACCACTCTCCGGGTGCCGTCGACGTTGATCGCCTCGTTGGTGGCGTCGTCGGTGGTCAGGTCGTAGAGGGCCGCGAGGTGCACGAGGTGGTCGACGTTGCCGGTGAGCGACGCAACGGTCTTGTCGGCGATGCCGAGACCGTCGAGCATGAGGTCGCCCTCCACGGGGACGACACGGTCGCCACCCGTCCATCGGCGCCGTTTCGACTCGAGTCGACCGATCGACGATGGCCGCACCAGCGCGTACACCGTGGCGTCCTCGTCGGCGAGGAGCCGTTCCACCAGCTGACCGCCGAGGAAGCCGGTGGCGCCGGTCACGAGATGGGTGGTCATCGGATCACTCCCGTTCACGTCGAGGACAGTGGAACCAGATCTTCGCACCTCGGGCCGATCGGCGCTCGTGGACCGACGAGGGCGGGGCGCTGCCCGTCCCTACCCTGAGCTTTGTGTCCGAGCCATGGGTCTGTTTCGAGAATGAGCACCTGCTCGCGGTGCACAAGCCGGCTGGAGGCAACACCATCGAGCCGACACCTTCGCCCAGAACGGTACGGCGCTACACCCAGATGCGCCGATAGGCCGCACTTCTGGGACGCTTGCGCCGAACGTTATGGGCGAGTGTTATCCAGCGCCCTCGACCGGCACTTCGGGGCGAGGTCGTTCACCCTCCAGGCATGCGTGGCTTGGGTGGACAGCGCGGCAGACACGACGCTCAATGATCGAACTTCGAGTAGGACTCATGGGCAGCGAGGATCACGTGGTCCTCGATGGCGTTCTCACGGTCAACGTTGGCGATCGCATACTCGGGTGACGTCATCATCTCCAGGAACGCCGAGCGAGACGGGTACCAGACCACGACGACCCAATCCCAACGACCATCGCCGAGGTCACCGAGTGCGGCACCTTCGACGTGCCCGGCCCACAAGATGGTTCCGCCCACGCGCTTCAGCAGCGGGATGTCTGCCCTGCTGTAACGCGAGTACGCATCCCAGCCGCTGCCGGTCCCGTCCCGCGAGTGCTCACGGAACCGGACGAGGTTGACCATGACGACCGGTCCGGTGTCGGGCAGTGAACGGACGAATTCGTCGTTGAG
>JBBKVY010000190.1:0-46376 GCA_037968675.1 Acidimicrobiales bacterium
CCCATGCCGGCGACGTCGCCGACGTTGTCGCCCACGTTGTCGGCGATGGTGGCCGGGTTGCGGGGGTCGTCCTCGGGGATGCCTGCTTCGACCTTGCCGACGAGGTCGGCGCCGACGTCGGCAGCCTTGGTGTAGATGCCGCCACCGACTCGGGAGAAGAGAGCGATGGTGCTGGCGCCGAGACCGAAGGCGGTCAGGATCTCGAAGCCTTCGTCGACCTCACCCAGCTGGATGAAGACGATGTACACGAGGGCGAGGCCCGCCAGCGCGAGGCCGGCGACCGAGAAGCCCATGACGGCGCCGCCGCGGAACGCGAGCGGCAGGGCCTTGGCCGGGCCACCGGACTGGGCGGCCGCCGTGGTGCGGGCGTTGGCCATGGTCGCGACGGTCATGCCCACGTAGCCGGCGAGGGCCGAGAGGCCGGCACCGAAGATGTAGGTCACCGCGCCGAGCGGGGTGACCAGCACGGCCACGAGCACCGCCATGACGGCGACGAAGGCCGCCACGTAGGTGTATTCCTGCTTGATGAAGGCACGAGCGCCGGAGGCGATCTCCTCCATGAGCTCGACCATGCGGGCGTTGCCCGGGTCTTCCTGTTTGACCTTGCCGAAGTAGAACGCGGCGAGACCGAGACCGGCCAGTGCGCTCACCAAGGCGAGGTAGGGGATGGCTTCCACGGTTGTTTCTCCTGTTCGTGGGTGACTGATTAGGGGTTGAGAGCGGAGGGGCGACTACGAGCTGAGGGCAGCCTCGCGCTGGACGAAGACCTGGTTGGCGACGGTGGCGCCCAGGGTGCGGACGGTGTCGCCGTCGGGACCGTCGACCGTGAGCACGAGTGGTCCGTCGAAAGGGTGCTTCTCCTTCACCTGGACGCGGCCGCCCGGGCGCAGACCGAGCTGGTCGAGGAACGCGATCACGTCGGGATCGGTCGATCCGGGCACGGCGACGATGGCGACGTCTCCGGGCTCGAGCGAGTACAGGGGCGGGAGCGACGGGATCTCGCCGACCTCGGGCTCGGGGATCGGGAAACCGTGCGGGCACGTGGACGGGCGGTCGAGGGCCACGAAGAGCCGGTCCTCCACCTCTTGGGGCAGCTCGTGTTCGAAGCTGGCGGCGAGCCGGTCGGCCTCGTTCCAGGGATAGCCCAACATGTCGGCGAGGAATCGCTCGACGATGCGGTGCCGACGGATGGTGGCCACGGCGATGCGGCTGCCGATGTCGGTCAGCTCGACACCCCGGTAGGGCTTGTGGTCGACGAGCTCACGGTCGGCGAGCCGTTTGACGGCCGTCGTGACCGTCGACGGCGACAACCCGAGGCGCTCGGCGATGTCGCCGGTGTGGGCGGCCGGGGCCACGTCGTCGGGGCGCTTCGCGCCGATCGACAGCCGGTAGATGGCCTTGAGCAGCTCGCGTTCGGATTTGGAGATCGGTTCAGGGGATTCCATACGGCACCCGGGTGTTCCGGGCCACGGCAACATAGGTTTCGTTGCGCCGAAACGCCAAGTTGGTCCGGGATGTGCACGTGGTCGTCACCCGTACGGCAGGATGACCGGGTGCAGGCGATCGGGGTACAGGTGACACGGTGTACGTGATCGTCGTGGGTGCGGGTGAGGTCGGGACCTACGTCGCCGAACGCCTCAGTCGGGAGGGCCACGACGTGGCCGTCATCGAGCGGGACCGGGTGCGCCTGCGTGCGGTGTCGGAGCGTCTCGACGTCCTGACGCTGCTCGGCTCGGGCACCAATCCCGAGATCCTCCGCGAGGCGGGCGTCGATCGGGCCGAGATGATCGTGGCAGTGACGAGTCAGGACGAGGTGAACCTCGTGTGCTGCCTCGTCGGCAAGCAGGCCGGGATCGGTCGGACGGTGTGCCGGCTCGAGGACGCCGATCTGCGGTCGCGCAAGTCGTCGGCGCTCCACGAGACCATGGGCGTCGACCTCATCATCGATCCTGACCACGAGACGGCTCAGGAGATCCTCGAACTGCTCGAGTACCCGGGGGCGTCCGAGGTGGCCGAGATGGCCGGCGGCGAGGTCGTGGTGATCGGCGCACGCCTTCCGCCGGACGCGCCGATCGTCGGTCGGTCGCTCAAGGAGATCGCGGCCGAGTACGAGCCCGAGTGGGACTTTCTCTTCGGGGTCATCACCCGCGGGGAGGAGACCATCATCCCGCGTGGCGACGTCCGTCTCGAGGCCGATGACCTGGTGCGCGTGCTGTGCAAGCGGCGGGCCCGTCGAGAGCTGATGCGCATCATCGGCCTCGCCCGGCGGGCGCCACGTCGGATCATGCTGCTGGGCGGTGGACGCACGGCCGAGATCGTGGCCACGACACTCGATCAGCGGGGAAGCGACGTGGTCATCGTCGAGCGGAACCGCGACCGTGCCGACGAACTCGCCGGGCGACTGGCCGGCACGTTGGTGCTCCAGGGCGAGATCACCGACGCCGACCTCCTCGAGGAGAACGACGTCGGGTCGTTCGATGCGGTCCTGGCGTTGACGGGTGAGGACGACGCCAACATCCTCGCGTGTCTCTACGCGAAGCTCGAGGGTGCGAAGGAGACGATCGCGGTCGTCCACCGCCTCTCACTGCTGCCTCTGCTGTCCGAGGCCGGTATCGACGTCGCGCTCTCGCCTCGGACGGCCAGCGCCAACGGCGTGCTCCGATTCGTCCGTGGTGACGTGTCCGCGGTGGCAACGTTCCTCCAGGGCGAGGTCGAGGTGATCGAGTTGGAGGTGAAGGAGGGGAGTCCGGCCGACGGAGGCATCGTCGCCGAGCTCAGACTGCCGAAGGACGTCCTCGTCGGGGCGTTCGTGCGCGACGGCAAGTCGCAGATCGCACGCGGCCGATCCGAGCTGCGCGACCGCGACCACGTCGTCCTCTTCGCCATGCCCGGCTCCGTCGACGACGTGCGCCGCGTGTTCGGCTGACGGCACGGATCCGCGGTCAGATGGACCGACCCACGAATCCCGTTCACCAACCCCTGGTGTCGCGCCCGACGTCGCGAGTCGCCCGCCTCGTCCGTGCCGGACGGTGGGACTCGCCCGTCGGGTTCGTCGTCGGGTTCGCGGTGTTGCTGTGCGGCCTGCTGGCGCTGGCGTCCGCCGCCGTCGGGGTCATCACCGATGGGCGGGACACCGGCTCGTTCGCGCTGGTGGCACTCGTGTGGGCCCTCGTCGGTGGCGCGTTGACGCACCAGTGCAGTGTGCCGGTCCGTCTGCGCTCGACGACGGCATTCGTGGGCGCATTCGTGGCATGGAGCGCGGTCATCGCCGTCTCGACCGCGACGTACGAGTTCCTGGGAACGTTCGCCCACTGGGACGACTCCGTCTTCGAGTCGGTCGCAGGCTTCACCACCACTGCTGCGACCGTCGTCGTCGATCCCGAGTCGCTCTCCCGGGCGACCCTGTTCTGGCGGGCCGGTACGCAGTGGATGGGTGGACTCGGGGCGCTGCTGTTCGTGGTCGCCGTGCTCCCGTCCATCGGCGTTGGCGGGCTCGACGTGACCGAGGCAGGACACCGTCACTCGGGCACCTCGCTGCGCAGTCGACGGACCGTCCAGCAGTTGCGGCGACTCACCCTCCTCTACACCGGGCTGACCGGCGCGGGCGTCGTGCTGTACCTGATCGGCGGCATGGGGCCCTTCGACGCCGTCACCTACGCCGCCACGACCATCTCGACCGGCGGGTTCGCCAACCACGCAGGGTCCTTCGGACACTTCCGGTCGGCGACCGTGGAGTGGGCGGGTTTCGGCGGCATGGTGCTCGGTGGTGCCAACCTCGCCCTGTTGTTCCGCACGCTGCGACCCGGGGGACGCCGGACGTTGTGGCGATCGTTCGAGCTCCGCGCCTACCTCGGGGTGATCTTCGGTGGCGGGGCAGCGGTGGCACTGCTCACCGAGTCGTCCGACGGGCTGACGCACGAGGCGCTCCGCCAGTCGCTCTTCCACGTCGCCTCGGCCGCGTCGACCACCGGTCACTTCGTCGGCGGGTGGGGCGGGTGGGAGGTCGGCGCGCAGGTGCTCCTGCTGGCGGTCATCGGTGTCGGCGCGATGTCGGGATCGTCCGGTGGTGGATTCCGGCTGGTCCGTGCACTCACGTTGATCGGGTACCTCCGCCGCGAGCTCGTCCTCCAGATCCATCCCCGGGCCGTGACGCCCGTCCGAGTGGGACGCCGCATCGTCGACGACTCGCTGGTGTCGAGGATGATCGGGTACCAGGCCCAGTACCTCATCGTGGCGGCGACCGGCGCGGTCGTCGTCGCGGCGCTGGGCGGGGAGCTGGTGACCGCGATCAGCGGCGCGATCTCGGCGATCGCCAACATGGGGCCGGCGCTCGGCGACCTGGTGCCCGGCAACGGCGGCGTACTCGTGCTGCCGCGTCCGGCGCGTGCGGCGCTGATGCCGCTCATGCTCCTCGGACGACTGGAGATCGCACCCGTCCTGGTCGGGGCCGCGCTCGCCGCGTCGGGCGTGGCGCAGCGACTCGGCAGCCTGCGTCGTCGGGTCGGCGAATCGCTGTCGGCGGCGGAGTGACCCGAGTCCCGGTGCGTCGGGCGGCACCGTTCGCGCTCAGCCGTCGTATCGACTCGGCCTCGCTCCATGTCGCCGGCCTCTCGATCCTCGCGATCGCGGGCGCGACCGCGACCGGCCTCGTCGTCGAGCTCGTGTATCGAGACGATCAGTGGCCGGCCCTGGCGGTCTCGACCGTCGGACTGGGCGCGCTGGGCGCAGCGCTGTGGCGGGGAACGTCGTTGCCCGCCAATGCGGGCGGCACCCGGGGCGCGATCCGCGCCGTCGGCGTCTCGTGGCTCACGATCTCCTTGGCCGCAGCCGTCCCGTTCGTCCTCGCCGGTGTCCTGCGATGGGACCTCGCGTTGTTCGAATCGGTGTCGGGACTCACCGGCACCGGATCGACGGTGCTCTCGCCCATCGAAGGCAACACCCACGGGATCCTCTTCTACCGTCAGATGACGCAGTGGGTGGGTGGCATGGGCGTGGTGGTGCTCGCGGTCGCGATCCTGCCGTTTCTCGGCGTCGGCGGACTCGAGCTTTTTCGGGCCGAGTCTCCGGGTCCGACCGCCGATCAGCTCGTGCCACGGGTGTCCGACACGGCACGGCGGCTGTGGACGATCTACTGCGCGCTGACCGCTGTCAGCGTGCTCGTGCTGCTCGCCGCCGGTCTGAGTCTCTACGACGCGGTGTCCCACGCCGCGACCGGTGTCGGGACCGGCGGTTTCTCGCCGTACAACGACTCGATCTCGCACTTCGACTCGGCCACGGTCGAAGCCGGGATCATCTTCTCGATGTTCGTCGGTGCGGTGAAGTTCCCGCTCTTCTACGCCGCAGTCCGTCGTCGCGACCTGCGCGTGTTCTGGCGCTCGAGCGAGTTCCGGTTCTTCGTCTGGATCATCGTCGTCTCGACCGCATTCCTCACCGCGCTGAACTGGAACGGCGGCATGGGGTTCGCGTCGGCGCTACGCGACTCGTCGTTCAACGTCGTCTCGCTCATCTCGAGTTGCGGGTTCGGTACCGCGGACTTCACCCAGTGGGTTCCGGCGACCCAGATCGTGTTGCTGTTCCTCATGGTGACCGGGTCGATGGCGGGATCGACGTCGGGCGCGCTCAAGCTGTTCCGCGTGCAGGTCATCGCCAAGCACGCATGGCGTGAGGTACGACGCGTCCGGCGTCCACGGGGCGTCTTCCCGATCCGACTGGGACGAGAGCCGATCCCGGAGGACACGGTCCGCTCGGTCCTCGGCTACGTGATGTTCTACTTCGTGATCGCGGTGATCGGGATGGTTGTCCTCTCCGGATTCGGTGCCGACCTCGCGACGTCGGCGGGTTCGGTCGTGACGGCGATGGGTGGCGTCGGCCCCGGCCTCGGGCAGACCGGTCCGGCGTCCAACTTCTTGGTGCTCGACGGAGCGCAGCGCGCCGCCATGATCGTTCTCATGCTGCTGGGTCGGCTCGAGATCTTCCCGTTGCTGTTGTTCCTCCTGCCCGTGGGTACCCGGGTCCGACGTGGGGCCGGAGCGATCAGCCCGGGTGCCCGGACTCACGATCGGGTGGAATCATCGGGAGCAACTGTTCGAGCACGCCGCTGACGTCGAGGTGCTCGGCCCGGTCGAGCGCCTCGAGGGTGCAGAACGCTTCGCACGTCGCGTCGTGTGTCCGCCACTGGAGTGACACGACGAACGAGGCGTGGTGACCGTCCTCGAGCGAGAGCACGGCTTCGAAGATGGCCGAGCCACGGTCGACGTAGGAGATCTCACCGAGGGCGTGGACACCTTCGACCAGTCGTCGGAACGTCTCGGCCGGCGGGCTCGACAGCACGATGGTGTCGGACCCGATGATGCGAACATCGTCGGCGACGCCATCGACGCCGGGAGCGCGTGGGGGAGCACGGTTCGGCGACACGTCGACCTTGTCGGCCGCGGGTCGAGCCGTCGGTCCCCGCCCGAACGAGGCGACGTCGCGCTCGCGTTCGGTGGTGTGGAGCCGGCCCTCGCGTTGCGCGATGGCCAGCGCGCGGTAGGCGGCGTTCACCTGCACCGTGCGGTCGATGCCGGTCTCACCGACGAGGTCTGGATGCGTCCGGCGGATCAGCATCCGGTAGGAGTCCCGGACCGTCACCCACTCGTCTTCGGCGGACACCCCGAGGACGGTGCGGGCGGCGGAGAGGTCCATGACGAACACGATGGTAGGGCCGCGATCAGGCGTTGAGCGCCGCGATCCGGCGGTCGTCCCTAGTCTGGGTCCGTGCGCGATCCCGGCCTCCCGGTGAAGCTCGGTGCCTGCTCCAACGGAGAGGTGCCGCCGGCGCCACCCGGACCGGTGGTGCGCGAGGCGGTCCGCCGAGCGGCCATCGATTGCGTGGACACCGCGCGCCGGATCGGGATGGACCGACGACGGTTCCTGCGGACCGCCATGGGGTCGGCGGTCACGCTCCTGTCGCTCGATGCGTGTTCGAAGGAGAGCGGCGGTACGGGCGGGTCGTTCTCGCTCCCGTCGTCGTCGACATCGGAACCCGACGTGGCGATCGACGCGCTCGGTGGTGACGAGATCGTGGTCGACGTGCAGACGCATCTGCTCGAGTACGACCGCTCGGTGCCCCTCGGCGACGGATTCTTCGGAAGCGGGTTCCCCCAGTCCGGCTGCGGCGACGCCGATCCACGGGCGTGCTTCACCACCGAGAGGTGGCAGGACCTCGTCTTCGACAAGAGCGACACCCGCCTCGCCGTGCTGTCGGCGATCCCGGTCGTCGGCGACGCCGATCCGTTGTCGATCGAGGTCATGGAGGCGGCCCGTCGGCAAGTGGAGGACGTCTGCGACGACAGTCGCGTCCTGATCCAAGGGCATGCCGTGCCCAACGTCGGCGACTTCGCGGCGGTCCGGGAGCGCATGTTCGACGTGGCCGAGGCCCACGACATCTCGGCGTGGAAGGTGTACACCCACGCCGGCCCAGGATTCCGCTTCGACGATGCCGACCCGGACGGCCTCCAGGTCGGCGGCGACTTCCTCGACGCCGTTCGGGACACGGGCGTGCCGATCGTGGCGGTGCACAAGGGACTGTCGGGCAACGACAAGTGGGCCTCGCCGATCGACATCGGCCCAGCGGCGGCCACACACCCAGACCTCACGTTCCTCGTGTACCACTCGGGCTATGAGTCGGGCGAGGGGTCGATCGACGATCGACCCGACGAGGGCGTGAACCGGCTGCTCGCGTCGGTCCGTGACGCCGGCATCGGTCCCGGCGGCAACGTGTACGCCGAGCTCGGGAGCACGTGGCGGCGAGCGATGACCGACGTCGACGATGCGGCGCACCTGCTCGGCAAGTTGCTCGCCGGCTTCGGGGAGGACCGGATCCTGTGGGGGACCGACTCGCTCTGGTACGGCTCACCCCAGGACCAGATCCAGGCGTTTCGGAGCTTCGAGATCTCCGACGAGTTCCAGGAGCGCTTCGGCTACCCGGCCCTGACATCGGAGGTCAAGGCGAAGATCCTCGGACAGAATGCGCTGGCTCTCCACGGTATCGATGCGGCCGATGTGGGGTGCAGTACGACCCGCGAGGATCGCGAGGACGCCAGGGTGCACGGCGAACCCGACCGGCTCCTCGGACCGAACACGGTCGAAGCATCCCGCCGACTCTTCGCGGCCGAGCACCCGTGGTTCTTCTCCGCCTGAGCGACCGGGTCGCGCCGCCCCGGCCGGGCGCGGCTACGGGGTGAGGAAGGCGTGCATCGAGGCCTGATACCACGACGGGTCGTCGGCGCCGCAGAGCTCGCGGGCCGAGTGCATGGCCAGCTGGGCGATGCCCACGTCGACGGTGCTGATGCCGAGGCGTGCCGCGGTCGTCGGCCCGATGGTGGAGCCACAGGGGAGGTCGTTCTTGCCGACGAAGTGCTGGGTGGGGACACCAGCGTCGTCGCAGGCCTGGAGGTAGACGGCGACCGACGCGGCGTCGGATGCGTATCGTTGGTTGACGTTCACCTTCACGACGGGGCCCTCGTTGAGCGCGATGTGATGGTCGGGCTCATGGCGGTCGGCGTAGTTGGGATGCGTGGCGTGGGCCATGTCGGCCGACAGGCACACCGACCCCGCGAGCGCGGTGAGGAGGTCGTCGCGGGCGCCCCCGGCGGCCGAGACGATGCGCTCGAGCACGCCGACGAGCATCTGCGAATCCGCACCCGTGGCCGAGGTCGATCCGACCTCCTCGTGGTCGTAGAGGCAGATGACCGGCACGACCTCGCCCTCGTCGTCGCCGGTGTCGAGGAGGGCCTGCAACGCCGTGAAGGACGAGCAGAGGTTGTCGAGCCGGGGTGCGCTCACGAACACGCCGCCCCGACCGGTGCGTCGGGAGGGGGTGAGGTCGTGGACCATGGCGTCCCACGACAGGATCTCGCCCGGTTCGATGCCGAGGGTGGCCGCGATGGTCTCGGCGAACCCGACGTCGGAACCATTGTCATCGTCGAGATCCCACATCGGTGACAGATGGGTCTGGGCATTGAGCTGGAGGCCCTTGTCGCTGATCTCCCGATCGAGGTGGATGGCGAGCTGCGGGACGCGGAGCAGCGGCTCGTCGATGCGGAACAGACGCGCAGTCGGTCCGTCGGCGGAGCGGAGCATGACCCGCCCGGAGAGCCCGAGGTCACGGTCGAGCCACGAGTTGAGCAGTGCGCCGCCGTACACCTCGACGCCGAGTTGCCGGACACCGACCGAGGAGTGGTCGGGCCGTGGCTTGATGCGGAGATTCGGGCTGTCGGTGTGTGCGCCGATGATCCGGAACGCTCGAGGGGGCTGCGACGGCTGGCGCCACGCGATCAGCGATCCGGCGCTCGACACGAATCGGCCGCCGTCACCCTCGAAGGTCTGGCGCATCGTCTGGGACCCGAACCCGCTGGCTGTCAGTCGGTCCGCCGCGACCGCGACTGCGTGGTACGGGGAGGGAGATCGATCGATGAGGGAGCACAGCTCGTCGGCAACCGTGCGGTCGGGTTCCATGCGGCTGGCCTACCACGCCCCCGGTTGGGTGGGCGGCGATCCGACCCAACAGGATGGGGCGGTGCCGGCCTCTCCCGACGACGCGCCCGTCACTCCCGTCGTCGTCATCCACCGCAACCGACCCGACCGACTGGCTGCGACGATCGAGGCGCTGACCGGTCAGACCGTGCCGGTTCGGATCATCCTCGTCGACTCGGGATCGACGGCGGAGGCGCACGCAACCGCGCGGTCGTTGCTGCCTCGGGGTAGTGAGATCGTGTGCATGGGAGGCAACGGAGGGTTCGGCCCCTCGGCCAACGCCGGTTGGCGTCGCTTCCTGGGTCAACCGGACGGCGAGTGGGTCGGCCTGTGCCCGCACGATGCGCTCCCCGCGCGGGACGCCATCGAGCGCATCTTGGACGCGGTCGGGCGGCGTGATCGGGCGGGACTCGCGTGTGGCGACTTCGGCGACGGAACGACACCGGTCGTCGACCCCTACTTCGGTGGCATCCAGGTGGCGGCGACGGTGTCCGACGGGTGGGAGCCGGCGGGGTACCCCCATGGCACGCTCCTCTTCGCCCGTCGGGGATTCCTCGAGGACGTCGGCCTCTTCGACGAGCGCTACTTCGCCTACTGCGAGGAGGCCGACCTCGGGCTCCGCGCCCACGATGCCGGATGGGAGGTCGGCCTCGTCCGCGGGGCACGGGTCGTCAACCCCGACATGAGCAACACCATGCCCGTGGTCGACTACCTGATGGTCCGCAACACGCTGTTCCTGGTTCGACGATGGTCGGGCCGGTACAAGGCATTCATCCGATTCGTGATGGCCGGCTACCAGGTGATCACCGAACGGGCATCGAACCCGTATCACGACACCCGTGCACGACTCCACGCGCTGTGCGACTTCCTCCGAGGTCGGGACGGACCGCCACCGGTTCGGCTGCAACGACGGAGATCCGGTACTCGCGGTCGCTGACCCCGATCCCGATCCCGGGCGCAAGCCGAGAGCGTCAGCTACGGTGCCGCCAAGTCGAACTGACCGGGGGGTCAAGTCACCATGGCAGAACGGGGTGAGCGGCTGCTCGCGACGACGGGCGCCGTCGGCGTGGCCCGCCGGGCGCTGGCGACCGTTGCACCGTTCCTCGTCCTTCTCGCCATGGCCGTCGTCCTCTGGGATCCGACCCTGGGCGTCGTCGTCCAGGGCGCGCTGATCGGGTCGCTCAGCGCACTGTTGGCCACGGGCATCGCGCTCGTCTACCGGGCGAATCGGATCGTGAACTTCGCCCAGGGTGACCTCGGTGTGGTCCCTGCGGTGCTCGCGATCTTCCTGATCGCCGGCGACGTGGAGGGCGGGCCACCGAACTGGGTGACCGGCCAGCCCTATCTCGTGGGCCTGCTGGTGGGGCTGGTTGCGGCGATCGCGCTCGGTGCACTCGTCGAACGGGTCTTCATCCTCCGGTTCAGCCGGTCGCCTCGCCTCGTCCTCACCGTCGCCACCATCGGCATCGCCCAGGTGCTGGCCGGCATCGCACTCTTCATGCCCCGATGGTTCGGGTTCGGCCAGTCGGGATCGCCCAGCCTGGATCCGCCCTTCGACGTGAGCGCCCGAATCGGCGGTGTCGTCTTCGACGACAACGACCTCATGGTGTTCATCGCGGTCCCGATCCTCCTCGGCGGCTTGGGGTGGTTCCTCCGCGCCACCGACGTCGGCATCGCCATCCGCGCCGTGGCAGAGCGTTCGGACCGCGCCGCGACCCTCGGGGTGCCCATCGGTCGCATCCAGACCAGCGTCTGGGTTATCACGTCCGTGCTCGCGTTCTTCACGGTCTTCCTGCGGGCGGGTGTCGTCAGCGTGCCCATCGGATCGGCGCTGGGTGTGTCGGTCCTCGTCCGCGCGCTCGCGGCGGCGGTCATCGGCCACATGACCGACTTCCCGAAGATCGCGGCCGCGGCGATCGGTCTCGGCATCGTGGAGCAGTCGATCATCTTCGACACCGGTCGGGACATCTACATCTTCCCCGTGATGTTCGCCATCATCGTGGTGGCGCTGCTGTTCAACCGTCGCCGCCGGGGCAACCGCGTCCAGGACGACATGGTGTCGACCTGGCAGGCCGTCCGGGAGTTGCGACGGATCCCGTCCGAGTTGGCCCCGCTGCCGGAGGTCCGTCTCGCACGGTTCGGCGTGGCCGCCGTGCTGGGCGTCGCGGTCATGACCCTGCCGCTGTGGTTGTCGACGAGTCGGTTGTTCATCGCCACAGAATCCATCGCCATCGGCGTCGTCGCGGTGTCGCTCGTCCTCCTCACCGGCTGGTCGGGTCACGTGAGCCTCGGGCAGATGGCGTTCGCGGCCATCGGCGGTGCCGTCGGCGGCTGGGCGACCCAGGTCCAAGGACTCGACCTCGCATTCGGGTTCGTGCTCGGTGGCGTCGCCGGCGCAGTCGTCGCCCTCGTCATCGGCGTACCCGCCGTGCGAGCCGGTGGTCTCGCGCTGGCCATCGCCACCCTGGCGTTGGCGTCGGCCACGCTCTACTGGCTGCTGAACCCGGAGTTCTTCGGGTGGGTGCCGCGCGGTCGTTTCGGTGAGGATCCCGTGCTGTTCGGACGCATCACGATCGAGAGCGAGACGTCGTTCTTCTATCTGAGCCTCGCCGTGTTGGCGGCGACGATCGGGATGGCGCGCGGCGTCCGCCGGAGTCGAACCGGCCGGGTCCTGATCGCGTTGCGGGAGAACCCGAGAGCCGCCGAGTCGTACGGCGTCAATGCACTCCGAGCCACGCTCAGCGCGTTCGCGATGTCGGGATTCATGGCGGCCACTGCGGGGGTCCTGCTGGTGCACCACCAGCACGCGCTGGCAAACGGACTCATCGGCAACCCCTTCTCGCCCGAGGCCAGTCTCCGCGTGTTCACCATCGTCGTCATCGGCGGGCTGGGCTCGATCCCGGGCGCACTGCTCGGTGTGCTCTACGTGTTCACGATGCAGTACTACATGCTGCCCGAGTACCGGTTCCTCGCCACCGGGTTCGGGTTGCTCGCCCTCCTGCTGATCCTTCCCGGCGGAATCGGCGCCGGTTTCGCCGAGGCCCGGGACGCCGCGCTCCGCCAGATCGCGAAACGACGCGAGATCCTGGTGCCGAGCCTGGTCGCCGATCGCGCCGCCGAGCCCTTCGCCGTGCCACCGGAGGCAGCGGCGGCCGCCCGGGACACGATGGAGCGGCCCGAGGCCGAGGAACTCACGGAGGCGAGCAGCCCATGACCGACCTCGATCCGAGGCCGGAGGAGTCGACCGCCCTGCCGGGTGCCCACGTTGCGCCGGACGACGATCGTCCGCTGCTGTTCTCGATCGGGAGGGTGTCGATGCGTCGCCCTCGTCCACCTCGCCGGTACCTGCGCGAGATCACCGGTGGCGAGGCGGCGTTCCCGCTCGTGATCCTGTTCGGACTCAATGCCGTGGACGAGCTCGACCGCACCGTGTTCGGTGTGCTGGGGCCGGAGATCCGCGACCACTTCGGGCTGTCGAATCAGGGGTTCCTCACGCTCATCGCGCTGACGTTGCTCGCCAGCCTGCTCATCGAAGTGCCCCTCGCGTTCTCGGCCGACCGCCTGCCCCGAGCGAGGATCGCGGTGGCCGGCGCCGGCGTGTGGGCCGTGTTCGGGTTGGTCACCGGTCTGGCGACCACACTGCTCGTCCTGGTGCTGGCGCGCTCGGGTGCCGGGATCGGCCGTGCCGTGGTCACACCCACGCACAACTCGCTCCTGTCGGACTACTACCCGACGGACAAACGGACCGAGGTGTTCGGGTTCCATCGGATGGCCAACGCCGTCGGGGCCTTCGTCGGCCCACTGGTCGGCGGGATCCTGGCCCAGTTGTTCGGCTGGCGGGTCCCATTCATCTTGTTCGTCATCCCCACCGTGATCCTCGTCTTCATCGCCCGACGGTTGCCCGAGCCCGGTCGCGGTCGTTGGGAGCGCACCGCAGCGGGAGCCGACGCCGCCGTCATCGACACCGACGAGATACCCCCGAGCTGGGCCGAGTCGGTCAGGATCTTGTGGCAGGTCCGCACGTTGCGCCGGATCTGGTTCTCGTTGCCGTTCCTCGCCGCCGCCGTGATCGGCATCGCCAGCCTCACCGCGATCTTCTACGAGGAGGCGTTCGGGCTGTCGGAGGCCGAACGGGGCTTCGTCGCTGCGCTGACCGAGCCGGCGCAGCTCGTGGGCATCACCCTGGGGATCCCCCTGGCAGCCAAGCTGATGACCGGTGACCCCGGTCGTGGGCTCCGCCTGCTCTCGGTGGTCGGTGTCCTGATCGCCGCATGCTGGGTCACGCTGGCGACCGCGCCGGTGCTGTGGGTCGCGGTCCTCTCGAACATCTTGATCAGCGGTCTCGCTGCGCTGCTGACACCGGGGATCTTCGCGTCGCTCTCGCTCGCGATCCCGCCGAAGGTCCGATCGCTCGGGTTCTCGATGGCATCGCTGTTCGTCCTCCCCGGGCTCATCGCGCTCTACGTCGTCGGTGGAATCGCTGACCGCTATGGCGTGCGCAGCGGGATGCTGGTGATGGTGCCGATCTTCCTCGTCGGTGCGGCGATCCTGTCGTCGGCATCGGTGTTCGTCCGCTCCGACATCTCCAAGGTGTGGACCTCCACTGCGGCGCAGGCCGAGGTCCGGCACCGGCGGGAGCTCGGCGAGGTCAAGCTCCTCTTCGTGCGCGGCGTCGACGTGTCCTACGACGGTGTGCAGGTGCTCTTCGGCGTCGACTTCGAGATCGACGAAGGTGAGGTCGTGGCGCTGCTGGGCACCAACGGCGCCGGGAAATCGACGTTGTTGAAGGCGATCGCCGGTCTCGTGCCCGCTGACGCTGGCGCGATCGTGTTCGACGGGCGCGACGCGACCTATGCACCACCGCACGAGATCACCGGTCGCGGAATCGCCTTCGCACCCGGGGGACAGGGCGTGTTCCCCTCCTTGACCGTTCGAGAGAACCTCCGGCTGGCATCGTGGCTCGAGCGCGACGACGACAAGCAGGCAGCGGGCGTCGACGAGATCCTCGACCGGTTCCCGATCCTGCGCGAGCGCCTCGATCAGCCGGCCGCCAACCTCAGCGGCGGCCAGCAACAGATGCTGACCATCGGGATGGCGCTGCTCTCGCGTCCGCGCCTGCTGATGATCGACGAGTTGTCCCTGGGGCTCGCGCCTGCGATCGTCGCCGAGCTGCTCGAAGCGGTGAAGGCCCTGAAAGCGCTCGGCACCACCGTCATCCTCGTCGAGCAGTCCGTGAACGTCGCGCTGTCGGTCGCCGAGACGGCGTATTTCATGGAGAAGGGCGAGATCCGATTCCACGGCCCGACCGCCGAACTGCTCGAGCGGCGCGACGTGCTGCGGTCGATCTTCTTCGAGGGTGCGACCAGCATGAACGCCGGCGACCCGGCCGCCAGCGACACCGCCGACAACGGACGTGCGCCCGTCGCCGCCGGACCGCTCGACAGCCCGTCGGTAGATGTGGCGGCGGGCCATGACGGCGACGCGACTCCTCGTCTCGAGGCTCGTGACATCACCAAGCGGTTCGGCGGGATCAACGCACTGTCCGGCGTGTCGTTCAGCGTCGCGCCCGCCGAGGTCCTCGGGTTCCTCGGCCCCAACGGTGCCGGGAAGACCACCCTGTTCGATGTCGTGTCCGGCTTCCTTCCGGCAGATGCCGGCAGCGTCCTGCTCGACGGCGACGACATCGGTGGTCTCGGCCCTGACGCCCGCGCTCGGCGAGGACTGGGGCGATCGTTCCAGGACGGACGGCTCTTCGGCGCGCTCACGGTTGGCGAGACGATCGCCGTGGCCTGCGAGCGGGATATCGAGGTGCGGGATCCGATCGCCGCAGCGCTCCACCTTCCGTCGGTGGTCGACGCCGAAGAGCTCGTGACCGAACGCGTCGACGAGCTCATCGAGGTGCTCGGCCTCGGCGCGTACGCACAGAAGTACGTCCACGAGCTCTCGACCGGGAGTCGCCGGGTCGTCGACATGGCCTGCGTGCTCGCTCACCGGCCGGCCGTGCTGCTGCTCGACGAGCCATCGTCGGGCATCGCCCAGCGCGAGGCCGAGGCACTCGGACCGCTGATCGAGCGCATCCGCGACCTGACGGGTGCCAGCGTGATGATCATCGAGCACGACGTCCCGCTGCTCACCTCGGTGTGCGATCGCTTGATCGCGCTCGACCTCGGCCGGCTGGTCACGAGCGGTCGACCGAACGACGTCCTCAACCACCCCGCAGTCGTCGCGTCCTACCTCGGCGAGTCCGAGGTGGCGGTCGCTCGCAGCGGTCCTCGCCAGTCCACGAACTGAACCCTGGAGGGTCATCAATGGCTGAAACATCCGGTAGCTCAAAGGCGCTCAAGCGTTACGGCCCACTGGCGGTCGTCGTGGCCGTCGTCATCGGCGCCATCGTCTTCCTCGGTGGCGACGACGATGCCGACTCGGACGCGACGACCGACGCGAGCACCTCGACCGACGCATCGGGCGAGGCACCTTTCGAGTACCTGACCTTCCAGGAGGCGGAGGAACTCGGCGACGACATCGACTTCGGCGACGGTTGTGATCCGGACACCGGCCGTATCGCGCTGCCGCTCCGCAACGCCGCGCCCTGCGTGCAGGCATTCGAGGACGGCGGCGACAACGGCGGGGCGACCTCGCCCGGCGTGACCGCCGATTCGATCAAGATCGTCGTCTACGAGGGTGAGCCCGATCCGCTCCAGCAGGCGCTCGTCTCCGGCGCGGGAGCGGACACCGATCCGGCGACCGCCACGGAGACGACCATCGACTACCTCGAGATGTTCGACTCGGTCTACGAGACCTACGGACGGACGCTCGACATCGAGGTCGTGAAGGCGTCCGGCCCGCCGGCCGACTCCACTGCGGCGATCGCGGACGCGAGAGCCGTCATCGACAAGGAGCCGTTCGCCGTGGTCGGCGGCCCGGCGCAGGCCAATGCGTACTGGCAGGAGATCGCCGCCGCCGACATCATGTGCATGGGTGGCTGCACCCTCGCCGAGGGCTGGGACACCATCGTCGATGCCGCTCCCTACGTGTGGCCCGCGGCCATCGCTCCCGAGCAGGCCGACGTGCACCTCGCCGAGTTCCTGGGCAAGCAGCTGGTCGGCAAGCCGGCGGACTTCGCCGGCGACGAGGCCATGCAGTCCCAGGACCGGGTGTTCGGTTGGGTCCAGGCCGAGACCGAGACGGGCGAGTACACGGCGCGCAACGACCTGTTCGACCAGATCTTCGCCGATGAGTACGGCGGCGAGATCGCGGCCCGCTCCACCTACCTCTTCGATCCGGCCGCGGCACAGGAGACCGCGACCACGGTCATCGCCCGTCTCCGCGACGCGGGGGTCACGACCGTGATCCTGAGCACCGATCCGCTGGTGCCGGCCAACATCACGCAGGAGGCGACCAAGCAGGGGTACTTCCCGGAGTGGGTGGTGGGCCCCTCGGTGCTCGTCGACACCAACATCTTCGGTCGGAGCTTCGACCAGGAGCAGTGGGTGAACGCGGTCGGGCTCTCGCTCCCGGCCACGCCCTCGGACGACAACGTGAGCGACTCCTACGCCGTCTACGAGTGGTTCTACGGCACCGAACCGCCGACGAACACGCACGGCGTGATCCTGCCCGGACCGGCGACGCTCATGGCCGGTATCCATCTGGCTGGTCCGGAGCTGACCCCACAGACGTTCGAGCGTGGCCTGTTCGAGCGGGCGGTCGTCCTCGAGCCGGGCAAGACGTATTCGGTCGTGAGTCGTGGTGACGAGCTGTGGGGACGCGCCGACTACAACGGTGCCGACGACTCGGGTGTGTTCTGGTGGGATCCGACGGCCGAGGGCGAGGACGAGACCGGTAACCAGGGCAGCGGGCTCAAGCGGTACATCGACGGAGGGCAGCGATACCTGCCGGGCGAGTGGCCTGAGGACCCTCTCCCGTTCTTCGACCCCGACGACACGGTGACCGTCTACGAGGAGTTCCCCGAGGACGAGCGTCTGCCCGACTACCCGGCATGGCCGGGCTCACCCGCCGCGTAGCCGCACGGGTGTCTGTCACCTTCGTGGCAGGCACCCACGCCCGGCCGCGGACAGGTCGCCGGCCACGCGTCGCCGGATACGGTCGCCGACCATGAGTCGACTCACCACAGGGGACCGGTCGGTGCGCGGGCGGGTGGCGGTGATCACCGGCGCGGCGAGCGGCATGGGTCGGGCCACGGCACATCTCTTCGCTGACGAAGGGGCCATCGTCGCCGCGCTCGATCGCACGAAGGACGGGATCGATGCCGTGGTGGCCGAGATCACCGAGGCCGGTGGGTCGGCCGCCGGGTGGGGGGTCGACGTGACCGATGGCGATGCCGTCCGTGCCGCAGTCGACGACATCGTCGCCACGCTCGGACCGCCGGACATCCTGGTCAACAACGCCGGGGTGTCGATCCCTGCGCCGATCGACGGCCCCGACTTCGACGAGCACTGGGCGTCGACGATCGCCGTCAACCTGACGGCGCACACGACGCTGATCCGGGCATGCCTGCAACACCTCCTGCGCAACGGCGACGGGCGCATCGTCAACATCGCCTCCACCGAGGGGGTCGGCGGATCCGCCCACATCAGCCCGTACACGGCGTCCAAGCACGGGGTGATCGGCCTCTCCCGGTCACTGGCGGTCGAACTGGGCCCCACTGGGGTGACGGTCAATGTCGTGTGCCCCGGACCCATCCACACCGGGATGACCGAGGCGATCCCCGACGAGGCCAAGGAGAAGTTCGCCCGGCGCGCTGTCCCGATGCGTCGATACGGCCATCCCGAGGAGGTCGCCCACGCCACGTTGTCGCTGGCGTTGCCGGCCATGTCGTACTGCACTGGCGCCGTCGTCGTGGTCGACGGTGGCTTCACCACCAAGAACAACTGACACCACCGCACACCACGAACACCACCGCACACGAAGAAAATCGCTGTGAGAAGGGGTCGTTTGCCGGACCTTTCTCCCGGTTATTTTCTTGTTTGGGTCGGAGTTGGGGAATGTTCCGGGGACCGTAGGGTTGTAAGTGCGTAATTACCCGTACGCCAGGAGGCACGATGCCCGCCACCGCCGTCCCCGGTTCCAACACTGCCGACACCCGAACCGTTCCCGTCCTCCCCCTGACCACCGGCGTGGTCCTGCCACAGATGGTGGTGACGGTTGCGCTGGAGACCGACGACGCCCGCGCCGCGGTCGACGCCCTCGGAACGACGCTCGACGACGAACATGCGCGTGCTGAGCTGCTCCTGGTCCCGAAGATCGGCGATCGCTACAGCCGGGTCGGAGTTCTGGCCACCGTCGACTCCGCCGGCGAACTCCCCGGAGGCACTCGGGCGATCATCGTCAAGGCCCATGGCCGGGCGCGTGTCGGCGCTGGCGTGGTCGGCACCGGCACCGCGCTCCTGGTCGAGGCCGAACCCATCGCTGAGCCGGCTCCGTCGGACAGGGCCGAGCAACTGGGCGACGAGCTCCGCGCCGTCACCGCAGCACTGTTCGAACAGATCGGGGGGCGCCGGTTAACCGAGGTGCTCAACGGCGTCGAAGGCCCATCGGCGCTCGCCGACCTCGCAGGCTGGTGGCCCGATCTCCCGATGGAGCGCAAGGTCGAGCTGCTCGAGACCGTCGACGTCGAAGCCCGCGCCGAGCTGGTGCTGGGATGGGTCAAGGACGCCCTGGCCGAGGCCGAGGTGGCCACCACGATCAGCCGTGAGGTCAACGAGGGCCTCGAGGACCGTCAACGCGAGTTCCTGCTGCGTCAGCAACTTGCCGCCATCCGCAAGGAGCTCGGTGAAGGTGACGACGAGGAAGACCTGGCGACGCAGTTCCGGACGACGGTGGCCGAACTCGATCTCGCAGACGACACCCGAGCGCACGTCGAGCGGGAGATCGACCGGCTCGAACGGATGAGCCCACAGAATGCCGAGTACGGCTGGGTCCGGACCTGGCTGGAGACGGTCACCGAGTTGCCGTGGGGAACCACGACCGAGGACTCCTTCGACCTCGATGCAGCCCGCGTGGTGCTCGACGACGACCACACCGGCCTCGACGACGTGAAGGAACGCGTCCTCGAGTTCCTCGCCGTGCGCAAGCTCAAGGCCGACCGCGGTGTCGAGCCGGGCGACGTGGACGGCGCCGGTACCGTCCGGCGTCGTGGCGACGGCGCCATCGTGACGTTGGCCGGCCCTCCTGGCGTGGGCAAGACGTCGCTCGGAGAATCGGTCGCGCGAGCCCTCGGGCGCACCTTCGTCCGCGTCGCGCTCGGCGGAGTCCGCGACGAAGCGGAGATCCGGGGACACCGTCGCACCTACGTGGGCGCACAACCGGGCCGCCTGGTCCGGGCGATCACCGAGGCCGGATCGATGAACCCTGTGGTCCTGCTCGACGAGATCGACAAGGTCGGCAGCGACTGGCGCGGCGATCCGAGTTCGGCACTGCTCGAGGTGCTCGACCCGGCGCAGAACCACACCTTCCGTGACCACTACCTCGAGGTCGACCTCGACCTGTCAGATGTCCTCTTCCTCGCTACGGCCAACGTCCTCGACACCATCCCCGGACCGCTGTTGGATCGGATGGAGATCATCTCGCTCGACGGCTACACCGAGGACGAGAAGGTCGCCATCGCGCGCGACCACCTCGTCGACCGCCAGCGTGAACGGAACGGACTCCGCGCCGACGAGGTCACCGTGACCGAGGACGCCCTCCGCTCTCTCGTGAACGGCTACACCCGTGAGGCGGGAGTGCGAGGTCTCGAGCGTCAGATCGGCAAGCTTCTCCGGAAGGGGGCGACGCGGATCGCCGGTGGTGAGGTGCCACCGATCACCATCGGGGTCGACGATCTTCGTTCGCTGTTGGGACGGGCCCGGTTCCAGGATGACGAGTCGGTCCTCGTCGGGATCCCCGGCGTCGCCACCGGCCTCGCGGTCACCGGTGCCGGTGGCGATGTCCTCACCGTCGAGTCGACGTCGATGGACGGCGATCCCGGTCTCACACTCACCGGCCAGTTGGGCGACGTGATGAAGGAGTCGGGCGAGATCGCGCTGTCGTACCTTCGGGCCAACCGCGAAGCGCTGGGTATCGAGGCCGATCGCCTCGACGCTCGCTTCCACGTGCACTTCCCGGCAGGAGCGATCCCGAAGGACGGGCCGAGCGCCGGCATCACCATGACCTCGGCACTGGTGAGCCTCCTCACCGGCCGGGCCGTGAAGCCCTCGGTGGCGATGACCGGTGAGGTCACGTTGTCTGGCCGCGTGCTGCCGATCGGCGGGGTGAAGCAGAAGATCCTCGCGGCTCATCGCCGAGGGATCACCGACGTCATCCTTCCGATGCAGAACGGCCCGGACCTGGACGATGTGCCCGACGCGGTCCTCGACGACATCACGGTGCACCTCGCCACCCACATCGACGACGTCCTCGCCGTGGCCCTCGAGCCGACATAGCGATCTTGCGGCCGTTGTGGCGACCCCTCCACCGCAACGGCCGCAAGATCCCGTGTGGGGCTAGGTTTCGGCGAGTGGCCGCCACCCCTGTGATCCCGGTGCGAGTCGGCTTCCTCGGGGCGGGGTTCATCGCCACGTTCCACTCCAAGATGCTTCGCGCCAGCGGCGTCATCCACGAGCGTGCCGGCGTGTTCGACCCCGACACGTCCCGCGCCGAGGCGTTCGTGGCGCGCGCGGGAGGCTTCGTCGCGGCCTCCGAGGACGACGTCATCGATTCGTGTGACGCGGTCTACGTGTGCACGTGGACCGTCGATCATCCGCGCCAGGTCGAGAAGGCCTGCGCCGCCGGCAGGGCCGTGTTCGTCGAGAAGCCGCTCGGCGTCGACCCCGCTGCGTCACGTCGCGTGGTCGACGCCCTGGACGCGAGCGGTGTGGTGCACCAGGTGGGGCTGATCCTGCGTCACTCGCCGGCGTTCGCGTTGGTCGAGTCGTTCCTCGCCGAGCGAGATCGCCGTGGTCGGGTGATGTCGGTCGTGTTCCGCGACGATCAGTTCCTGCCGACCGGTGGGCACTACGAGTCGACGTGGCGTGGTGAACCTGCGAAGGCCGGGAGTGGCGTCCTGCTCGAGCACTCGATCCACGACGTCGACCTCCTCGATCGACTCGTCGGACCGGTCACGGCGGTGAGCGGACGGAGCCGGAGCTTCCACGACATCGACGGCATCGAGGACCTGGTGGTCGCCACGTTCGATCTCGCTGACGGCGGCGTCGGCACCTTGACGACCGTCTGGCACGACCTGACCGAACGTCCGAGCCTCCGCTACCTCGAGATCCACTGCGAACGCATGCACGTCGAGGTCGAAGGTGACTGGTTCGGGCCGGTCCGGGTCACGTGGGAGGGCGAGCGCGTGGACGTCGCCGGCGACGAATTGTTGTCCCTCTGCACCGAGCGCGGGCTCGCGCTGGTCGATCCAGAGGGTTCGTTCATCGAAGCGGTCGCCGCGGGTCGTGCGTCGGCGCCGACGGCAGCCACGGCCATGCGTGCCCACACGATCGTCGAGGCGCTGTACACGTCGTCGGCCGACGACGGACGGTCGGTGCGGCTCCCGTGACCCGTGCCCGTGCCCGTGCCCGTGCCCGCACTCGCGTCTCGATGCGTGGATCGATCATCTCGTCGGGATTCGCGTCCGGCGACCGGGTCGTGGTGGGCCACTGGCAGGTCACGCCCATCGGACCCCTGACCGACGTCATGTGGGCCTCGCCCGAGGGTCGTCGCACACTCTTCGTCCCGAGCGAGGCGGCGGCCGAGTTCATCACCGGGGTCTACGAGTTCGACGCGGTCGAGGTCGTCCGCGTCACGGTCGACGAGGGTTCGCGCCGCCTCGACGTGGCGCTCGGCGATCGCACACTCCGCTTCGTCGCTCGACGTGGGCTCCCCATCCCGTTCCGGCGCCCTGCCTGGTTCACGCGGTGGGTCGAGGGCCCGATCGCGCGACGCCTCATGGGCGTGGTGACCCACGGCACCTCGCCGACCGGCGTGCGAGAGTGGTACCGGGCCGATCGTTGGGCGCCCCTCCGGGAGGCAGCGGGCACCGTCGCCGGCCGCTCGCTCGGTGCCATGGCGCCCGTGGTCCCGGCCTGCGGATTCGGGTTCTCCGAGCCGCCGTCACGTCCGTCGTGGGTCCACGTGCGACCGCTGCTCGAGTACCCCGACTGACCGGAGCCCCGAAAACGACAACGGTGCCGGGACCACCGGCCCCGGCACCACGTCGGTCGAACGTCGGTCTCGGCCGGCAGTCGTGATCAGACGACCCGGACGTTCTGTGCCTCGTCGCCCTTGCGACCGGGGCCGACCTCGAACTCGACGTTCTGCCCCTCTTCGAGGGTCTTGAACCCCGAGCCGTCGATGCTCGAGAAGTGGACGAACACATCATCGCCGTCGGGACGGGAGATGAAGCCGTACCCCTTCTCGTTGTTGAAGAACTTCACCGTGCCGGTCGCCATTTCCTGCTCCTGTTGCCGGGGAACGCGTCCGACGCGCCCCTGTATGGATCGATGAGGGCCAAGGGTATGCGGTTCTCACAATCGCAGGGAGACCGCTGCGTCAGTCGACCGCGGCACCGTCGAACAGTCCGCGCAGGCCGCTCGGCTCGTGGTCGCCGATGGCGAGCTGCTCGAGCACGCCGACCCCGGAGCGCTCTCCCCACCTGGCACGGACCAGTTGCTGAACGTGGGTGTGGTGCGGTGTTGCCGGGTCGATGTCGTCGAGACGCCACTCGTCGTAGCCGGATTCCTGCTCACCCTTCCAGTGCCCATGGGCCCAGTCGGGGTGGAAGTAGCCGATGCCGAGCATCTGGAAGGTGAGGATCGGCTCCAGTTCGATCAACCCCGGTTCGTCGTTCCAGGGGGTGAACGTGAGCGATGCCTTGGCCGAACGGCGGGTACCGGGTGCCCAGTCGATGTGCCAGTCGACCGTCCGCATGGGTTCGGGGGACTCACGGAGACCGCCGGTATCGAGCACTGGCCCGTCGCTGCTCGTCAGCGGGATGTCGAAACCGGTCTGGTGCCACCGCTCGCCCGTGGCGGTCTCGTTCACGTCGAAGTGCGTCGCACCGTCGGTGAAGTTGATCGGTGCCCACAGCCAAAAGAACTGTGGCACTGAAGAGCCTGGCGCGCCACCCTCTGCTTCGCCGACGGCGCGGATGCCCCACGAGCGGTCGCGAGATCCGGTGAACGAGTCGGGCGTGACGGTGACGTCTCGATCGCCGGCGTGAACCGTCCCCTCCCAGTTCCCGAACTGGGTCAACCGCGTGTAGTCCATGATCACCCGTGGGCCGGCATGCCGGAGGAAGCGGTCCTCCTCGACGGCGACGGTCCGCGCCTGCCAGGTGAGGTCACAGCCGATGCCGTGCACGTCGGCATCGACGATGACGCGCAGCGTCCGCAGCGGCTCGACCACCTCGATCCGAATCGGCCCACATGACGTGTCGCCTCGGTCGAGGGGTGCGCGCCCGGAAGCATGGACGTTGCGCTGGACGCCGTCGGAGACCACGCTGAAGGCGGCATCGATCACCGATCGGTTCGGGTAGGTCCCCATCGCCGCAGCGAAGAACAGGTCGCCGGACCCATTCGTGTCGTACCCGTTGAAGAAGTAGCGGTCGTAGTGGTTCCGGTCGCCGGTCGCCGGCTGCGAGAGTGGCCCGCCGGTCTGGTGGATCGGATAGTCGTCCAGGGGATTGAGCACTGGCGGAGTCTTGCATCCGCCCGGTGGCCGATACTGGTGTCCGTGGCCGATGACGATGCACCACTCGACCTGCTGACCGGGCTCGCGACGACGAGGGCGATCCGGCGCTACCGCGACGAACCGATTCCCGACGACGACCTCTCGGCCATCCTGTGGCACGCGACCCGCGCGCCATCGGGAAGCAACCGCCAACCGTTCCGGTTCATCGCGCTCCGTGATGGACCCAATGCTGTGGCGGCGAAGGCGCTCCTGGGCGAGAGCTTCCGTGCGGTGTGGGGTGAGAAGCGAGCGGCCGACGGGTATGACCGGGGGAGCGGCGCCGACGCCGACAGTCCGAAGGCACGGATGGCGGCCACCATGCAGCACTTCGTGGACCACTTCGAACGGACGCCGGTCGTGGTGCTCGCCTGCATCCGTCGACGTCGCGATCCCCACCCGACCGAGGGCGCCTCGGTCTACCCGGCATGTCAGAACCTCCTCCTCGCTGCGCACGCGCTCGGTTACGGCGGTGTGATGACCACCTGGCACGCGTTCGTCGAGAACGACCTCCGGGCGCTGCTGCACATCCCCGATGACGTCGGCGTGTGCGCCACCATCCCGCTCGGCCGACCGGCGGGCGGTCACGGGCCGGTGCGCCGACGTCCGGTGCAGGAGTTGGTCTACGACGACGGCTGGGAACAGCCAGCCGGCTGGGCCACCGACCCGGTCGGCACCCGCTTCACGTCGGCGGGACCACCTCGCCCCTGACCGAAGCGCACCCCCCATTCCGTTCTGGTGAGCGATCGACACCACCTGGTGACCGGAGAGCTGACCAGAACCGGGGTGGGTCGGGTGTCGTGGGTCAGGTGTCGTGTCGGCGACGTCGGAGGCGTTGCGGGCCGTCGTCGAGCCCGGGGAGTCGCTGGTGGACCGCAGTGCCCGAGGCGAGGAGGTGGGCGAGGACGATCGACTC
This sequence comes from Acidimicrobiales bacterium, assembly GCA_037968675.1. GTDB lineage: Bacteria > Actinomycetota > Acidimicrobiia > Acidimicrobiales > Salinilacustritrichaceae > Salinilacustrithrix. Next base: position 25,151 of record JBBKVY010000190.1, read on the forward strand.
GACCTCACCCCAGTCCGTCGCCCGGAGTCCGTCGACGTGTTCGTTGTACGGCTGTGCGAACGCGATGACCTGGTTCCCCGCTGCCCGGAGCGCCTCGATGTTGTGGGGGGCGTCGTCGACGTAGACGTCGGCCTGTACCTCGGGCTTCGCGCCGAGGAAGCACAGGTCGCGGAACGGGACGGCGTGCTCGTCGAGCCAGGCGACCGTGTCGGCCACGGCCTCCCGGTGTCCCCAGTTGACGTATAGGCGGTGGGTGATGATCCGGATCCACACCCCGGCGTCGGAGAGCCGCCAGAGTGCGTCCGCGCACCCGTCGATGAGGGGCATCGTGCGGAACACCCGGTGCTCGAGCACGGCGCGCCGGTGCAGGCGGCGGAAATGCTCCTCGCCGGTGATTCCCCACTCGGAGAAGTCCCAGTGCTGGCGGGGCGGGAGCGTGGTCTCGTCGATGCCGAGATCCTCGGCCACCACCGTCCGGAACGCAGACGAGAAGTCACCGCAGACGCCATCGAGGTCGACGCCGAGGATCATCGATGCACCGGGCGGGGTCAGCGCTCGCGCAGGAACGCGAGCGCGGCGTCGATGAACGCGAACGACTTCGGCGTCTTGGCGTGGTCGGTCCGCGGCAGGGTCACGAGCGCGGCATCCGGCAGCGCGTCGACCAACGGGTCGGCTGGTCCGGCGAAGTCGTCGTCGCCGAGCACCACCAACACCGGACACGTGATCGCGGCGATGTCGTCGAACGTCGGCGCGCCGCCACCGTTCTCCATGCACGCGGCCAGCGCGGCCCGGTCGTTCCCCGGCAGATCGGCCAGTCCGGCGAAGTAGCGGAGTGCGGGATTCCCCGCGTCGTCGCCGGTGCGCACCGCCTCGACCACCAGCGCATGATCGGACGACCGGAACAGATTCGCACCGACGCCCGCCACGACGAGCGAGCGGAACCGATCAGGGTGCGCCGCTGCGACCTGGAGGAGGATCTTGGCGCCGAGTGAGAAACCGATCGCGTCCACGGGACCGTCCGGGAGGGCGTCGACGACACGGCCACCGAGGTCGTCGTATGCCTGCGGGTCGACCGGCTTCGGCGCGGTGCCGTGGCCGAGCAGGTCGACGCCGATGACGCTTCGGCCCTCGTCCTCGAGGAGATCGACCCATCCGTTGGCCTTCCAGGTGAGGTCGAAGGAGGTGCCGAAGCCATGGACGAGCAGGACCGGGGGAACCATCGCGCCAGTCTGTCCGATGGTGTTCACCGGAAGTCGCTCCGTCGAGCCCAGATGTGGTCGATGCCCAGATCGACGGCGAGCAGCACGACTGCGGCGAGGCCGATGGTGTGGAGGCGCCCCGTGTCCATGGGCCACTGCGGACCTGGGGCGATCTCGTGTTGGACCTGGAACACGAGCAGGTAGATCGCGCAGATCCCGAGGAGTGCGGCCGGCAGCACGGTGAACAGCCCACGCCAGCCCTCTCGGCGCGTCGCGAGCCCGGCCAGCAGACCGATCGCGAGGCCCACCGCGGGACTCGTCACGACGATGGCAGCAAGACCGGCACCCACCCCGACGACCACGGAGTCCCGGCGCGTCGGGAGCGCGCCTTCCCAGGTGAGCGCGCGGATCCGTCGGAGGGGCTCCTGGAGCGGGATGGGCACGGGACCACGGGTCGCAGGTGAGCCGATGGCGAGCCCCAGCGCGACGACGATGCCGACCACCGAGAGCAGCAGGCCGATCTCCACCCGGTTCTGCGGGACGAAGCGCATAGTGACGTCGAACTCGGCGGCGTCCGGGGTCACGAGGAACCCGTTGGCGAACCCGTCGACCAGCTGCGTCGGTTCGCTGGCGACCTCGCTGTCGATGATCTCCCACCCGGGCTCGAAGCTCTGTCCCAGCACGAGCCAGAACGGTTCGCCGCGGCGGGCACCGGTGACCCGGACGTGCACGGTTGCGTCGTTCCCGTCGACGACCTCGAGGTCCGGCGCCGAGTCCTCGTCGGCCGGGAGGAGGGGTCCCTCCTGCTGGCACGCCGTCCCACCGTCGCCCGAGCACCAGACCAGCTGATCGATGTCGAAACCGGTGACACGACCATCGGAGGCGTCGAAGCGCCGATCGCCCCCTCGCAGGGTCACGGCCTCGTCGTCGCAGGTGCGAACGTCGAGACCGTCGCCCTGTACCGAGCCCTCGGTGCGGCCGGTGATGCGGACCGGGATCGCGGTCCCGTCGACCGTCACCAGGTCGTCGCGGCAGCCGGAATCGATGCGCAGGGCGCGATCGCCGACCGCCCAGCCGTCGATCGACAGCGTCGCGATCGACAGGGGGAGCGACCGGCGCTGTCCCTTCGGACCGGTCGTCATGCGCTCGTCGACGTCGGGGAACGAGACGGTCACGGAGGAACCCTCCATCGGTTCGGGGACGTCGAGCGACACGGTGCGAAGACTCGCTCGACCCGCTCGGCCCGACGGGATGGCCGTCCGGCTCACCTCGTCGCCGTCCACCTCGAGCACGGCGACGGTCGGTACGGAGTGCTCGTCGTCGTCGACCACGGTCAACGCCACGGCGTCCACCCGGCGGGGCGTCGGCGACTCCACGGTGATGGCTTGGTCCTGGCCCCGGTCGAAGGCCGACGTCCACCGGGTGGACGGATCGTCGTCGAGCGCATGCGAGGGGAGGTGGTCGAGCCCGCCGTCGATCGTCGACGTCGCGGTGACGATCAGCGCTCTGCCGGACGTTGCTCGTCCCGTGATGTCGTCGAGGATCGACGTCGGGGCCCCGGCTGCGAGCCGTGCCGTGCCGGTGAGACGGTAGGAGCGAGCGGTCGGGAGACCCACGACCCGGGCGAGCGAGCGCTCCTCGTCGTCGTGCGAGACATCGGTGGACGCGGATCGTTCACGTGTCTGCACCAGCGCCAACGGGTACCGCAGCGTCCGGAAGCCTCCGGCGTCGAGGAGGTCCTGGGGCATCCGGATGTATTCACGGGTCGGGGCGACGCCGAGGTCGATCTCGGCGAATCCCACGCCGGTGCGGTCGTCGAGGTCGACCGGACCGTCGGAGTCGTCCTGCACGATCTCGATCGACAGCGATTCGAACGCCCGTTGGTCGATGGTGATGTCCTGGCCGGGCGTACGCCGCGACGTCTCGTCCAGCGCGACTCGCAGCGGTTCGCCTTGGTCGAACCGCAGGTCGACCTCGGTGATCCAGCGGTTGTCGGCGCCGTTGTTCGCCTGGACGAGCCGTATCCGGTCGGTCTCGATGGCGGTCTCGGACGACAGCTCGAGTCGCTCGCCTCGTGGATCGGCTGCGGCAGCCACCCGCCAGGCTGTCGTCGGGTCGCCGTCCACCGCGTTGACCGGTCGGTGCTCGGGGGCGAAGGTGACGGCGTTCCCGTAGCCGGTCGCCCGCGCCGCCACCCCCGAGTGTTCGGAGACCGTGCGGATCCCGGGTCGATCCTCGAAGAGCGGTAGACGGTTGTCGGTGTCATCGGATCGGAGAAGGCCCCCATCGGCCTGCTCGGTGTACCCCTGGCTGTCCTGGAGACTGGTCCAGCGCTCGGCGCGGGCGCGATTGGAATCGGTCACCACGAGTGCCCGTTCGTCGACCAGCCTGGTTCGCACGAAGTCCGGGTCGCCGGTGACGTCGGCGCTGTAGCGGACGAGTTCGCGCCCGTCGATGAGGCCTGCCGCAGCGGCGTCGACGATGCCGGTCCCGCTTCCACTGAGATAGACGATCCGTTCCGCCGCGTGCGCGTGCACGATCGGGATCGAGTCGGTGACCGGGAACGCGGCGACGGCCGGGAGGACCGGGAGCTCACGGTCGCGGGTCAGACGTTCCTCGTCGACGGGCGGCTCGACGGCCGGGCCATCGGGTCCGCGGGGTCCGAACGTCTCCGGAGCGTCGAGGCCCGTCGCGGCGGTCACGAGGTCCCACACGGACCGGGGTCGCCGGATGTCGTACCGCTCGTACTCGAGGTCGTTGCGGGTGACGACGTCGCCCACGTTCATGAGACGTGCCACGACAGCGAGGGCATCAGGGTCGAGCGTCTGGTCCTGCAGGCGACGATCGAGTGCGGCGAGCAGGTCGGCGGAGGCAGCAGAGCCCTGCGGGATCAGCGCACGCGCCGCTGATGGACGGTCGAGGATCGCCGGCAGGAGCGGGTCGCCGGTGGCGCCCCAGCGGTAGGCGGCAGCATCGATCCCCGGGATCTCCAGGACGCGGGTGTCATCGCCGGACTCCAGAAAGGCCGCGGCGTCCAGCCAGTAGTCCGGCACGTCCCCGGGACGGTCGAGATCCGTGGGAACGAATCCACCGAGCCAGAGCGGTGGCAGCGCAGCGATGGCGACGATGACGACGAGGATCATGGACCCGAGACCTCGCCGGTCCGACTCCTCGCGCGCGGCGCCGACCAGGGCACCGATACCGACGGCGACCGCGAGCGCGATGAGGGGAACGGCCCGACTCGGCGTACGAAGGGCGAGGGGGACGTCGGTACCGACGGCCGCCTTGATGAGCCGTCCGACCGGCGACGGGTCGTCCCAGGGGTGTGCTCCGACCGCGAGCACGACGCCGATGGCCAGCACGCCGATGGCGAACGCTCGATGGCGCCACCGGGTGATCCCCAGCCCGAGCAACCCGACCACCGCGATGCCATAGGTGAGGGCGATGAGCCACAGGCGTTGGGTGTAGTCGACGCTGGGCCCGATCAGCGGGCCGAGCCGGTCGTCGGCGTAGAAGAACCACGACCCCAGGCCGCGGAGCACTTCGGTCGAGGTCGACGAACTCGCAACCACCTCGGCGGTCTCGGCGTACGGCTGCGACGGGAGACCATTGGTCGCCTGTACCGAGAGCCCGACGATCCACCAGAGATTGACGGCCAGCGTCGCCAGTCCGAGCTTGGCTGCCGTCCATGTCGCGCTGGCGCGTGTCACTTCGGGAGATCGCCGCAGCGAGTAGAGGATCCACCCCAGCGGCGCGAGGGCGACGAGGACGAGTGCGGTGGGGTCCACCGAACCGATCGTCGCCACGACGAGCGCGAACAGCGCGGGGTGGCGGAGTCCCGGCGTTCGTAACGCTCGAATCGTGAGGGCGAGCAACCATGGCAGACCCGCGAAGGCGAGCAGCGCAACTGAGTCGTGCGTCACCAGCGTCGTGACGTACGGCGACAGGGCGTAGACGAATGCGGCAGCGGCAGCATCCTCGGGCCGCCAACGCCACGTCCGTGCGAGGAACAGGACGCCGGCACCGGCCGCCAGCAGGATCGTGCCGATCCAGATCCGCTGGGCGACCCAGTCCGCGAGCCCGATCTGGTCGGTCAGCCAGAAGTACGGTCCCGCCGGCCAGAGATACCCGATCTGCTCGCGCGGAACGGTGCCCAGGCCGACGTGCGGATCCCACATGCTGACCGAGCGTCGCAACAGCCGGGCGGGATCGAGCAGGAGCGATGCATTCGTGTCGGTCGCCACCCGCCCCGGGGCAGTGAGCAACAGCGGGACGTACACGGTCGCGGCGAGCGCGAGCAACGACAACGAGGTCACCCGATCCGGACCGACGCGGCGATCACCCCGTTCGCGCTCCGACGTCCTCATTCCAGGTCCTCCCGCTCATCGGCGAGTGAGAGCACGGCGAGCAGGAGGACGCCCAGCAGCGCGGCGACGTGTGCGCCCGCGAACTGCTGCGGCCAGTTGAAACCGGCCTCGTGACGGTTCCGGATCTGGAACCACACGACCTGCCCGGCTGCCGCCGCGACCAGCGCCACCGGGAGCATTCGGCCGAGGGGAGGCCACCGGTGGGCGATGAACACCAACACGGCGACGGGGAGCGCAACCACCGGGTGGATCAGGAGTGCGGCACCCGCGGCAGCGGCGACGACGATCACGGGACGCGAGCCGACCGACGCAGCCCAGCCGAGTGTTGGCGGGGCGAAGGTGGACGTGTCGGTCCGGGTGCGGCCGGGCGCGAGGACGACGAGGATGATGCACCCGAGTGCGGCGAGGAGACTGACGAGCAGGGCGACGTCGACGGCTCGCTGTGGGGCCCACCGGATGCGCGCATCGAGGGTTCCTGGTCCGTCGGGCTCCACGTACCAGCCGGCGGCGTAGCCGTCGATCGGTCGCGGACCGTCGACCGACGCACCGTCGAGCGTCAACTCCCACCCCTCGTTGTGGCTCTGGTCGAGCACGAGCCAGAAGGGTGATCCATCGGTCTCGACCGAGGCCGATGCCGTTGCGGTGTCCGCCCCGAGGACGGTCACCTCCGGGACGGCGGTCGTGGGTGCCGGCCCGAAGGAGTCGGTGCTGAGCACGAGCCGATCGAGGTCGAGGCCGGTCTCGGTGCCGTTGACGGCACGGATGGTGTGCCGGCCGGGGTCGAGCGTGAGCGCGCCGCCGCACGTCTCGATGGCCAGTGCCTCTCGGTCGAGTGCGCTGTCGACGTCGCCGGTGATGCGCACGGCGAGCGGTGTCCCGTCCACGTCGAGGAGATCGTCACGACAGCCGGTGTCGATGGTCGGTGCCGGTGCGATGGTGTCGAGGGCGCGTGCTTCGATCTCGGCCAGGCCGACGGGCAACGCGATGGGATCTCCGGTGTACCAGTCGGGTGTGGTGCGGATCTCGGCGTCCGCGACGGTGACGCGGATCCGGTCGCCCCGTACGTCGGCGGGCAGAGGGACCTCGACCGTCTGCACGGCACCCGGTGTCGCGACCTCGACGAGTGGCGGGACGTCGACGAGCACCGAGTTCCCACTGCCGGTCACCTCGAGCCGGGTCGGGTGGCTGTGACGACCGTCGGCCACGACGGACAGGCGGAGCGAGGAGACCGGGATCGATGCATCCGCGGGGAGATCCACCCACTGACCGGTCAGACCCACGAAGGGGGTCTGCCATGCCGTCGCCGGATCACCGTCGACGACGGCCGCAGCGCGGGAGTGGAGGTCGCCCGGGAGGAACTCGCTCGAGAACGGCGGGTCGTCGCTGCCGATCAGCGGATCGACCAACTCCTCACCTGCTCGGGCCGACAGCCGCGCGGTGCCGCCCAGGCCAAGCGTCACTCGGGCCGGGAGGTCGAACGCCCGCAGCATGGTCGGTTCGGGGTCTGCTCGCACCGGTTCTGCCGGATCGGCCCGCTGGCGGGACAGCACGATGGCCAGCGGCGCCGATGCCGCACGCGTCCCGAGCGCGTCGAACACGGTGCTGGGGAGCACCACCATCTCGTCGACCGAGACGCCTGGGATCCGGATCTCGGCGAATCCGGCCGGCCCGCGGTCCGGCTCGACGCCACGGATCTCGACCGTGAGCTCCTGGAAGGGTTCGCCGTCGAGCGCCACGCGGACCCCCTCGGGCTGCAGCGCCGTCTCGGCGTCGACATCGACGTCGAAGTGACGAGCACCGTCGAGGGTGACGCGGGCCGAGACGACGGCCCGGCTGCCCGGGCGGCCCTGCGGCGGGACGAGGACAACGTCGTCCACCGCAACCGGCTCGTCGAGTTCGATGCCGATCTGATGGGGCGAGCGGTACTGGAAGGTGTCGACGCGCCATGCGGTGGCGGGGTCGCCGTCGAAGGCATTCGACGGGCGCTCCTCCGGCACCAGGGTCTGCGGTGAGCCATAGGCCGTCGCCCACACGTTGCGGGCGCCCGTCCACTCCACGACCGTCTGTGCCGACGCTGGTTGATCGGGAACGACGGTCAGTCGTGCATCGGACGGATCGTCGAGGACTGCCGGTCGGTCGGCCGGCTCGGTTGCGCCGACATTCTCTCGTAGTGCATACCAGCGCTCGCCGCGCTTCCGGTTGGTGTCGGTCACCACGAACGCGGTGCCCCTGGGCGTGAGCTCCGCGAAGCGTTCGTCCGTGGCGACGTCGGCGCCGAGCAGGAGCGGGCCGGCGAGGTCATCGAGGAGGCCGGCGGCGGCTGCTGCCACGATGCCTTCTCCGTCCCCGTCGAGCACCAGGCCGCCACTCGTCGACGTGGCCGAGACCGCAGGCCGTCCACCGTCGAGAACGTCGAAGACCGCGATCTGTGGTGGGATCTCTGCCGCTGGGTCGAGGCCGAGTTCGATCTCGTCGATCATCGGCCGTTGGGGGTTGGCTCGGTTCGGCACGCGTGGGCCGAACGTCGCATCGGGTGCGAGCATCGAGTCCGGGTCGGTCACGAGGTCCCACATGCGCGTCGGACGGATCGTGCGATACCGCTCGTATTCGAGATCGTTGCGGACCAGCACCTCGGATGCGCCGAACAGTCGTGCGATCGTCGTGAGGGTGCCCGGCTCGGCCCAGCCCTCCTGGAACGATCGGTCGAGGGCGCCGAGGAGCATCACTCCTGGCGCACCCCCGACGGGAACCAGTTCACGGGCGAGCACGGACCGTTCGGTCAGTCCGATGGAGACGGGGTCGAGCGTGTGACCCCACCGGTAGCTGGCGAAGTCGATCCCGGGCACCTCGAGGATTCGACCCTCACCGTTCTCCAGGTGACGGCCAGCGTCTCGCCATGCCTGTGGGAGCTCCTCGTCGCGGTGGAATCGCTCGGCGATGAGTCCGGTCCGCCACTGGGCGGGGAACGCGAACGCAACGAGACAGCCGAGCGCGACGGCACCGGCCACGCCGGCTCGCGCATGACGTCGACCGAGCGCGCTCAGACCGCCCACCGCCAAGCCCGCAAAGCCCAGCGCGATCAGTGGTCCGGCCCGTTGGGTGTTGCGGAGGCTGAGCACGAGGTCGGAGCGCAGGGACAGGGACTCGAAGGCGGAGCCCACCGGCGAGCGGGCCGGTTCGGGAAACGCGCCGACGGCGAGGACCGTGCCGACGCCGACGAGGACCGCGAAGTAGGCGCGTGGTGTCCAGCGCACGAAGGCGCCGAGGGCGAGGGCGGCGAGCGGAACGGCGAACGACGCCGCGATGAGCACGCCGCTCTCCATGTACGGCGGGGCGAGACCGCGTAGCCAAGCGGCCTCCGAGTCGGCCCCGTAGAAGAACCAGTACCCCAGACCGCGGACGATCTCGGCCGCCGACGTGGTGAACGATGTGGTCTGGACCTGCTCGGTGACACCGAGGATCGGGAGGCCGTAGGCGCCGCCGACTGCGTATGCGACCAACCACCACAGCTGGGTCACGAGCGTGAGCACCCCAGCACGTACGAGCGCTCCCATCCCCTGGCGCGGGGTCGCATGGCCGAACGCCCAGACCGCGAAGGGGACCCACAGGGTCGCAGCGAGGACGACGAAGAAGACCGAGCTGCCGTTGAGCGACGCACACGTCGACACCACGAGTGCGAACACCGCCGGCCATCGCCAACCGCCGTCCTCCACCGCACGGGCCATCGCCCACACGAGCCACCCGAGCGCAGCGAAGGGCAACAGGAGGCCGGACTGCCCGGTGACGTGGCCGAGCACGAACGGACTCAGTCCGTAGAGCGCGGCTCCCGCGAGCTGAGCCGGATGACGGGTCGACAGGTGACGGAACAACACCAGCGCGCCGAGGGCAGCGACCAGCTGGATGCCGCCGACCCACACTCGCTGCGCGGCCCACGACGGGATTCCCAGTTGGTCGGTGAGCCAGTAGTACGGGCCCATCGGCCAGAGATAGCCGATGGCCTGATGGGTGACGGCACCGCCACCGACACGCGCATCCCAGAGGGTCCGCGCCCGCTCGAGGAGATCGCCGGGGTCGAGGTAGAGGTACTGCTTGGTGTCGGCGTTGACCCGTCCGCGTCCTCCCAAGACCTGCGGCAACACCGTGATGGCCGCCAGGATCGCGACGTCGGACACCGCCGACAGGCGGTGCTTCTGGGGTGGTGTCATCGACGTCGTGTGGCTTCGTCGCACAGGGCACCGAGCAGCGTGGACGTTGCCTCGTCCCACCGGAAGCCGGTCGCGTGCGATCGCGCGCCGGCTTCGAGTCGCGTCCGGAGCGCATCGTCGGTGAGCACGTCGACGAGGCGATCGGCGACGGCGGCGGTGTCGTCGGCGAGCAGGCCGCTGACGCCGTCGTCGACGGCGTCGACATGACCAGGGATACGGGTGGCCACCGTCGGGGTGCCACAGGCTGCGGCCTCGGTGAGGGTCAGGCCGAAGCCCTCACGTCGAGACGCGCTGGCGACGACCCACGCGCTGCGGTACCAGTCCACCAGGTCGTCGTCGTCGACCCGACCGGCCCAGTGGATCCACTCGGCGCCCGCTCGTCGGGCGACGGCCCGGAGCCGGTCGCGATGGGGACCGTCTCCGACGATCGTCGCCTCGACATCGGGAACGGCGGCCTTGACCCGGACGAGGGCGTCGATGAGCTCGTCGACGCCCTTCTGCGGCATCAGCCGAGCAACTGCCACGACCAGGGGCGTAGCGCTTCGCCGGCCGCCGGGGGAGAAGCGATCGGCGATGCCGTGCGGTGCGATGGTGATGCGCGCCGGATCGGCCCGGTAGTGCTCGACGATCTCGTCTCGTGCCGACGGTGCCGCCGTCACGAGCGCTCGCCGGCGATAGACGGCGGGGACAGCGAACCGTTCGATCAGATGGCCGACGCGGCCCCGCCAGCCGGGGAGCAGCGCGTCCCAGGTGCCGAGGTGCACGTGGTGCACGAGACCCACCTGCGGTGTCCGCGACCACAGCGGTGCGAAGAACGGCACCCCGTGGAAGATCTCGATGAGCCCGTCGCTCGGGCCGAGCCGTCGAAGGTGCTCGTCGAGGACGGAGGTCACGAAGACGCCCATCCGGCCGCCCCGGCGCACGACCCGGAAGCCGTCGCGCTCGACGCGGGACGGTGCACCGGGCACCCGGCCGGTGTGGAGGTGCACGTCACGACCAGCGAGTGCGAGGTGTGCGCACACCTGGCTGGCGTGCTCCTCGCTGCCTCCGGCCTCGGGATCGTCGCGATCCCGGAAGGCGAACACGTGGATCCGACGCATCCCGACGGCGTCGGCTCGTACGGCCATGCGCTCGTGCACCGACGGTTCGGTCAGGTCGGGGTGGTCGGAGTCCAATGGTTCGCAGGATCCCTCGGAGTCCGGGCCTCGCGCCCTTTGCGGGTCCCGTCGGGGCTCCGTACTCTATGCCGCGCGTGCCCGCCGGACCCACCATCCCCTCCCGGTCGCTCGTGATCCCGATGTTCGACGAGGGGAGCCGGATCGGCGCGACGATCGACGCGCTCGAGACCTCCGGAATCGTCGGTCGAGATGTCGAGATCGTCCTCGTCGACGACGGGAGCAGGGACGGCACGCCCGAGGTCGCCGAGGCCGCCCTCGCGGCCGCCGGCTTCGTCCATGGCCGTGTCGTCCGTCTGCCCCGGAACCGTGGGAAGGGAGCGGCGGTCCGTGCCGGCATGCTCGCCGCCGAGGGCCGGAGCCGCGTCTTCGTCGACGCCGACCTCTGCGTCGACGCCGCAGACATCTCCCGGTGCTTCGAGGAACTGGAGCACGGCCTGGCCGATGTCGTCTACGGGACGAGGGCGCACCCCGGGAGCGAGCTGCAACGGAACCAGCCGGCGCACCGGGTGATCTCGGGTCGCACATTCAATCTGATGCTGCGCCTCCTCGGGCTCACCGACGAGCGCGACACGCAGTGCGGGCTCAAGGGCTTCTCGGCCGAGGCTGCCCACGCAGTGTTCGAGCGACTCGCCACCGAGCGCTTCGCGTTCGACGTCGAAGTGTTGGCGCGCGCCGGTCGGTCGGGGCTGCGTGTCGTCCCGTTGCCCGTCCAGTGGTCGCACGTGGAGGCCAGCCGTGTCCGGCCGATCCGCGACGGCGTCGACATGGCCGTCGCCGCCGTCCGGATACGCCGTCAACTCGATCGCGAGCTCAGTGCGACCGGTGACACCGATGGCACCGGTCCGATGGATGCGGATGCGATCGAGGCGATGGCGCTCGTCGAACGGTCGCACTGGTGGTTCCGGGCCAAGCGCGATCTCGTGATCGCCGAACTCGACCGCCGCCGGGTGTCGGGCATCGTCGTCGATGTCGGTGCAGGCACGGGCGGTCTGCTCGACTCGCTCCGGGGCGCAGGCCGATCCGCGGTCGGCGTGGAACTGGACGACGACGCGCTGCGCTTCAGCACCCGATTCGATCCTCGCCCGATCCTGGCGCAGGCGATCGCCGAGGCGGTTCCGGTGCGTGACGGCGGGGCCGCCGCTGTCACCTCACTCGACGTGCTCGAGCATCTCGACGACGACGTCGCCGGATTCCGCGAGATCGCCAGGGTCGCCGGCGCGGGAGGGCTGGTGGTCGTCGCCGTGCCGGCCTACCAGTGGGCCTGGAGCGAACACGACGTACGGCTCGGGCACCGCCGGCGCTACACGCGTGCCGCGCTCGTCGCCGCCGCACGTTCCGCCGACATCGACGTCATCCGGTGTACGCATTTCCATGGTTGGCTGGCGCCCGTCGCGCTCCTCGTGCGTCGAACACCACTTCGCCGCCTCATGGGCGACGACGGGGCCGAGCAGGCGAGCTACGTGTCGGCGCCCGTGAACGGGCTCCTCGGCCTGGTGGGGCGCATCGAACGGTTCGTGCTCTGCTACGTCGACCTGCCGTTCGGCCTGTCGATCCTGCTCGTGGGACGGGTCAGCGACGCCGGCGGCCGCGCCGCAGGACGCGGTCGCGGAACCCCCACCAGGTGACGAGGAGCAGCTCCTCGGCCGCCACGGAGAGCGACATCTTGGAGTAGCCGCGTTCTCGATCGGTGAAGGTGATGGGCACCTCGCCGAGCTTCCATCCGGCGCGTTCGATCCGGTAGGAGGTCTCGATCTGGAAGCCGTAGCCCTTGGCCCGGGTCGTGAACACGTCGATGTCGTCGAGGACGCCCACGCGATAGGCACGGAAGCCCGACGTCGTGTCGTTCACCGACAGGCCGAGGACCGCGCACGCATAGGAGTTGCCGTACCGCGACATCGCCCGGCGGTACCACGGCCAGTGCGGGATCGATCCACCCGGCACGTAGCGCGAGCCGATCACGGCATCGGCGCCGCTCTCGAGCGCAGCGAGCAGGTCAGGAACGGCCGCCGGATCGTGCGAGAGGTCGGCGTCCATCTGCATCAGGACCTCGTACCCTCGGTCCATGCCGAGACGGAATCCGTGACGGTAGGCATTGCCGAGCCCGTCCTTCTGGGCGCGGACCTCGACGTCGATCTGGCCCAGCTCACCCGCCGCGGTCTTGGCGAGTTCCGCCGTGCCGTCCGGGCTGTTGTCGTCCACCACGAGGATGTCGACGTCGGGGACGGCAGTCCGGAGCTGGGACAGGACGTCAGCGATGTTCACCGCCTCGTCGTAGGTGGGCAGGACCACCAGGGTTCGCACGGCGGACGACCCTAGCGGGACGACCGGCTCACTCTGCGCACCTGTCGTAGAGCTCGTAGAGCCCTCGGCCGAAGAGCCCGTCGCCGTAGGACGCCACCAGACAGAACTCGCGCGCCAGCACCTCGTTGGGTGCGTCGGGTCCGAACTCCCGTGAGTCGTTCGGTTCGTTCCAGTCGTCACGGATCGACGACAGGATGACGACGTCGGCGGCGGCGAGCTCGTCGGCGAGGCCGGAGTCGGGTGCATTGGCCACGCCGGGATCCATCTCGATGTAGCGGGTGGCGGGCGGGAGCTCCGGGAGCAGGTGGTACAGGAACGCCTCGCTGTACGGGGTCTGGCGCAGGTCGCCGGGTCCGACGAAGAGGCGGTCGCCCGGCTCGGTGACCTCGGCGACGCGCGGGAGCAGCGCGTTCACTGCGTCGACCGCGTCGGCGCGTGCGTACCGGAACTCGCGCCCCTCGTACGCCATCACGCCGGCCGCCCGCCGATGGCCGAACGTCTGACCGACCGAGTCGGCGTAGGTGCGCCACGTGAAGTCCGGGAGGAACACCAGCATCGCGACGAGGGGGACGGCCAACGCGCCGAGCGCTCGGGCGAGCGACGCCTCGGGTATGCGCCCGCTCCAGTGCCGCCGCAGTTCGACCAGTGCCGCGGGCACGACGGCAAAGGTCACGCAGCTCACCCATGCGAGGTGCGTCGAGTCGGCCCGCTGGAGCGCCTGCGGGAGCAGCCCGGTGCTGAACGCCGCGATCGCGAGCAGCCGGCGGTCGCCGCGTCGCAGACACACGATGCCCATCCACACGATGAGCACCGTGCCGGCGAGGATGCCTGCGAGCCAGAGGTTGAGCTGGACGGGGCCCCGCGGTGACCAGAACGGCCACGGCGGCTCGTCGAGCAGACCGGCTCGCTGCAGGAAGCCGTCGAAATCGCCCCACGACGGGGGCAGCGGGAGACGGCGACCGCCACGGAGTTCGAACACCGGCTCGATCACCATTCCCTGCACGACGTTCCCGACGCCGGCGGTCGCCAGGTGGACGAGATAGGGCGAGACGCCGAGCGCGGCCCACAGGACGAGACGCTTCCGGCCCGACCCGTCGAGGCCGGCCAGCAGCACGAGGGCTGCGAGCCCGACGGCGAGGATCAGGTCGAGCCGGTACAGGAGTGCGGCACCGGCGAGGAGGCCGGCGGCCGCCAGGAGACGGTTCCGACGAGTCGAGCCCGCCTCGGCGTCGACCGCCTCCACGCCCGCGTTGACGAACCAGAGTCCGAGCGCCACGCCCCCGATCCAGGCGAGGGCACTGAGGCCGCTGGGGGTGAGCACGATGACCGCCGCGATGACGCCGCCACCGCCGGCGATCCAGGGACCCCACGGGCGCAGCAGGGCGTAGATGCCGAAGGCCACCCCCAGGTGTTGGAGGAACCCGACCGCCCGCTGGATGCCGAGCGAGGCGCCGAAGATCCAGTATGTGGCTGCGAGGACCCACAGGCTGCCCGGGCCGTAGAGGTGGAGGAAGTCCTGGTTGGGAAGCTCCCCGTTGAGCACCAGCTCGGGAAAGACGAGCATGAAGCCCTCCTCCATCGGTGGACCGGCCGCGAGCCACAGTCCCCACAGGGGGAGGAGGCACACGGCCGAGATCACGACGGGGGGCAGGATCCGGTTCGTCATGGCGGCCAGCACGATAACCCGGGCCGGGTGTCGCCCAGTCGTTAGCATCGCCCGGTGCCCGTCCCCCCCGCTGTGCGGTTGCTCCGACCCCGCCAGTGGATCAAGAATTTGCTGGTCTTCGCGGCGCCGGCGGCGGCCGGTGTCCTCGACCAGGGCGAGTTCCTCGGCCGGACGTCGCTGCTGTTCGTCGCGTTCTGTCTCGCAGCGAGTGGCACCTACTGCATCAACGACGCCGCTGACGTCGAGGCCGACCGGACGCATCCACGAAAACGACATCGCCCGGTCGCCGCCGGTGAGATCAGCCCCCGCGACGCGGTGCTCCAGGGTCTCGGTCTGCTGGCGGCGGGCCTCGCGGTGGCGGCGTTGGCCGGCGGGTGGGCCACGACGGGCATCGTTGCCCTCTACGTCGGCCTCACCACCTCCTACACGCTGTGGCTCAAGCATCAGGCGGTCATCGACATCGTGGCGGTCGCGTCCGGATTCGTCGTTCGTGCCGTTGCCGGGATCGTCGGCACCGATCTGCCGTTGTCCGACTGGTACCTCATCGTCGCCTGGTTCGGCTCGCTGTTCCTGGTTGCCGGCAAGCGCACCACCGAACTCAATCTCGGCGCGAGCGCCGGCGAGCATCGCAAGGCGCTCGACGCGTACACCGACTCGTTCCTCCTCCTCGTCCGCTCCGTCGCGGCCGGGATCACCCTGCTGGCGTACTGCCTGTGGGCGTTCGAGCGGGCCGACCTGGGCAACGGTGGATTCCCGTGGTTCCAGCTGTCGATCCTCCCGTTCACGACCGCCATCCTCCGGTACTCGTTGGTGCACTCCACGGAGGAACACGCCGGGCCGGAGGACATCGTCCTCGGTGATCGCACGCTGCTCGTCGTGAGCGCCCTGTGGGCGACAACCATGGCGTTCGGGGTCTACGTCGCCGGGACTCCACCGGTGTCTGGATAGAGTCGCCGCCGTGCTCCGGGTCGAACGAGACGTCATGAACGCGTTGCTCGGGCCTGCCGATCCCGACCACGCTGCTCGAGTCGAGGAGTGGGTCGAGGGAAGCCTGACCGACATGCCGGAGTTGCTGCGTGCAGGCGTTGCGGCCGAGTCACTCCTCGTGGCCACGTGGCGTCGTCTCCGACCCTCGCACGACCTGTGCGACGTGCTCGATGCGATGGAGCGCAGCCCGATCGGGCTGCTGCAGCAGTACCCACGGCTGTTCCGATCGCTGGTGCTCTTCGGGGACCTCGAATCGGCGCCAGCGCACCGGTGACCGGACTCGACACCGAGGTCCTCGTCGTCGGATCGGGTGCGGGTGGATCGACCACCGCCGTCACCCTGGCCGAGGGTGGACGCGACGTCGTCGTGCTCGAGGAGGGTCCGTGGATCGAGCCGGACCGGATCGAACCGTTCTCCCTCGAGGAGATGGCGCGGCAGTACCGGCACCACGGCTCGTCGGCCGCGCTCGGCAACCCGCCGGTCGCCTACGCCGAGGGTCGTTGCGTCGGCGGGAGCACCGAGGTGAACAGCGGCCTGTGGCACCGCATCCCTGGTGCGCTGGCCCAGGAGTGGCGCCGGACGTACGACATCGACGGGTTCGAGCCCGAGACGCTCGATCGGTATGCCGCCCGGGTCGAGGAGTGGCAATCGGTGTCGATGTTGCCCGGAGCACCGCCGCCGTCGTCCGCGTTGCTCGCCCGCGGTGCCGACCGCCTCGGTTGGCGATCGGTCGAGTTCCCACGCGTGTACCGGTACCCCGGTGAGGGACGGGCCGAGAAACAGACCATGACCCGCACGCTGCTGCCGCGGGCCGTCGACGCCGGTGCTCGTGTCGTCGCCGAGAGCCGTGTCCGCAGGCTCCTCCGCGCCGGTGACCGCGTGACGGGCGCACGGGTGCAGCGACGTCGGCCCGACGGCACCACCGAGGTCGTCGACGTCCGAGCCGACCACGTCGTCGTGTGCGGCGGGGCCGTCCACACGCCGGCACTCCTGCAGCGCAGTGGCATGCGCGGAAGCATCGGCCGGGGCCTCAAGATGCACCCGACGCTGAAGATCGTGGCCCGGTTCCCTCATGCCGTCGACCACGACGACGTGCCGATGCACCGGATCACCGAGTTCTCGCCCGACATCGCCATCGGCGGATCGGCCAGCAGGCGCGGCCACATCGGACTGTCGTTGGCCGACGCCGGCGCCGACCTCGACAAAGCGCTCCCGGACTGGGAGAAGATGTTCGTCTACTACGCAGCCATCCGCAGCGACGCCGGCGGTCGCGTGGTCGCGGTGCCGGGTGTGCCGACTCCCGTGGTCTTCTACCGACTCACTGATGGCGACCTCAGCCGCCTGGCCAGAGGGATGGTCCATCTCGGTCGTGCCCTGCTCGAAGCCGGTGCGACCGAGCTCCATCCCTCGGTGCGTGGCGGGTCGGTGGTCCACCATCCACGTGACCTGGTCCGATGGTGGGACGAGATCGATCGCACCACGGCGAACCTGATGACCGTGCACCTCACGTCGTCGATCCGCATGGGTGAAGCACCCGGTCGGGCGGGGGCCGACAGCTACGGGCGGATCCACGGCATGCAGAATCTCCGTGTGAACGATGCCTCGCTGGTACCCGACGCTCCCGGAGTGAACCCCCAGGCGGCGATCATGACGATCGCCGCGCGCAACGCAGACCAGCTCCTGTCGGGCCTGTCGTGAACGGGGACCTCGCGGTCACGCCCTCGGTCGTCGTCACCGGTGCCGCTGGTTGGCTCGGCCGCAACCTGGTGCGTTCGCTGGCGGAGGACCGGCGCCAGATCCGTTGCCTGGTGCAGAGCGAGGCCGAGGCGACGTTGCTCGAGGTGGTCTCGCCAGCTGTCGAACCCGTCGTGGGCGACGTGCGCGACGCCGACGTCGTGGCGAAGCTCTTCGACGGGATGGGGGACGCCTCCGTCTTCCACGCCGCGGCGGTCATCCACCCCGACGGCCGGACCCGCCAGCTCTTCGACGTGAACGTGGGCGGCACCGAGATCGTGCTCGACGCCGCCCGCTGTGCCGGGTCCGGTCGGGTGATGCACGTCTCGTCGAACTCGCCCTTCGGTGCCAATCCGACCGTCGATCACCGCTTCGACGAGGACTCACCGCCCAATCCGTACCTGGCATACGGTGCCTCGAAGCTCGAGGCCGAACGTCTGGTCCGACGTTCCCAGGATCGCGGCGACCTCGAGACCGTGATCCTCCGACCCCCGTGGTTCTACGGTCCGCACCAGCCAGAACGACAGACCACCTGGCTGCGCACGGTTCGTCGAGGTCGATTCCCGCTGGTCGGTGACGGCACGAACCGGCGCTCGATGGTGTTCACCGGCAACCTCGTCCACGGCTTGCGTCGGGCCGAGGTCGCGGCGGCGGCCCCCGGACGCGCCTACTGGATCGCCGACCCGGAGCCCTATGCGATGGCCGACGTCCTCGCCGAGGTGCGCCGGGCCTTCGAGGCCGAGGGTCTGCCGGTGTCCGGTGGCCAACCACGGCTACCGCGGCTCGCCGGCGTCGTCGCCGAGCGCGGCGACCGTGTCCTGCAAGGCGCCGGCCGCTATGTGCAGGCGCTCCACGTGTTGGGTGAGCTGAAGGACACCATCGCCTGCGACGTGTCGTCGGCGCAGCGCGAGATCGGCTACGAACCGGAGACGACGTTGCACGCGGGCATGCGGGCGAGCATCCAGTGGTGCCGGTCGCTCGGGGCGGCGTTGTGAGCGGGCTCCGCGACCGCGACGGCGAGGGCCGGACGGTGTTGATCACCGGGGGGAGCGGTTACTTCGGGTCGATCCTGGTCGACAAGGTCCTCGCCGCCGGCGATCGTGCCCGGGTTCTCGACGTCAATCCGCCCGAGCGAACCGACGGCGTGGACGTCGTGCTCGGCGACGTCCGTGACCGGGCCCTGGTCGAGACCGCGTGCGATGGCGTCGACGTCGTGATGCACAACGTGGCACAGGTCCCTCTGGCCAGGGATCGCGAGCTCTTCTGGTCGGTCAACGTGCTCGGCACGGCCAACGTGCTGCTGGCGGCACGCGATCGTGGCGTCGCCAAGGTGGTGCACACCTCGACGAGCGCGATCTACGGCATCCCGGACACGAATCCGGTGGACGAAGACAGCCCGACCGCGCCGTTGGAGGAATACGGCCGGGCCAAGCTCGAAGCCGAGTCGCTCTGCCGCGAGGCGGCGGCATCGGGCCTCGACGTGACCATCGTTCGGCCTCGGACGATCCTCGGTCACGGACGGCTGGGCATCATGGCCATGCTGTTCGAGTTGGTGGCCGAGGGTGCGCCCGTGCTGGTCCTCGACGGCGGCCACAACCGGTACCAGTTCGTCCACGCCGACGATCTGGCTGATGCCTGCCTGTTGGCTT
This sequence comes from Acidimicrobiales bacterium, assembly GCA_037968675.1. Taxonomy (GTDB): domain Bacteria; phylum Actinomycetota; class Acidimicrobiia; order Acidimicrobiales; family Salinilacustritrichaceae; genus Salinilacustrithrix. The sequence continues at coordinate 44,437 of JBBKVY010000190.1, forward strand.
CGGGGCGGCCGGGAGCGACCAGCTACAACATCGGGGCCCGCGACTTCGGGACGATGCGCGAGACCCTGGAGGAGCTCTGTACCCATGCCGCCACCGGTGCCCGGGTGCGTTCGATCCCGTCGGCCCCCGCCCGGGTCGGCATGCAGATCGCCTCGACCGTGGGCCTGGCGCCGTTCGCGCCCTACCACTGGCTCCTCTACGGCGAGTCGCTGTGGTTCGACACCACGAAGGCGGAGCAGGAGTTGGCGTGGGTTCCCGCGCACTCGAACGCGTCGATGGTCATCGAGTCCTACGAGTGGTGGCGCGCCCACCGCGAGGAGCTCGGCTCGGAGGGACGATCCCACCACCAGTCGCCGGCGAAGATGGGCGTCCTGGGCGTGCTCAAGCGGTTGCCGTGAAGCACCGCCGACCGTGAAGGACCCGCGACCGTGAAGGACCAGCGACCAGTGTCCCGGTTGGCGGTCGTCGCCGTCGCCGCGCTCCTCGCGATCCCGTTGGTCGTTGCCGCGGTGCAGGTGCGGACACCGACGTGGAACCCGGTGCTCGATCTCGCGATGACCGAGCTCCGGGTCCGCGACGTCGGGACGTCCGAGACGCCGCTGATCGGGCTCCCCGGCCGCATCGGCGAGACGCTGGAAGAGCAGGGAAGCCATCCGGGTCCCCTCAGCTTCTATGCACTGGCTCCCACGTACCGGCTGCTCGGGAGCTCGTCGTGGGCGATGCAGGTCGGCAGCGCCGTGATCCACCTGGTGGCCATCGGCGTCGCACTCGCGCTCGCACGCCGTCTCGGCGGGCTCGCGCTCTTCAGCGGAGTCGCGGTGGTCGTGGCAGTACTGGTGGCGGGCCTCGGCTCCGGCGCGCTCACCGAGCCCTGGAATCCGTATCTGCCGCTGTTCTGGTGGGTGGTCCTGTTGCTGGCGGTGTGGTCGGTCCTGTCCGGCGACGTGGCCGTGCTCCCCGTCGCCGCACTCGCGGGGTCGTTCTGCGCGCAGACTCATGTGCCGTATCTGAGCCTGTCCGTCGGCCTCGGTGGGGTGGCCGCACTGTGGGTGCTGCGGCGGGCGGTGCTCGGGCCCCGTGGAACGACGGAACGCCATGACGCCGTCCGCGCCCTCGCGCTCGCCGGGGTGGTGGGCGTCCTGCTCTGGCTCCCTCCGACGCTGGACCAGTTGACCGAGGATCCCGGGAACTACGCGACGCTCGTCGACCACTTCACCACGCCACCGGACGGCGAGGATCCCATCGGCGTCACCGCCGGGGCCGAGCAGGCGGTCGAGCGGCTCGACCTCTGGCACCTCGGCTCCCATGCGGTCACCGACCCTGCGCTGCTCACGAACGGCTCGCCCGACCGGTTCCCCAGCGCAACGAGAGGCGCCCTGGTCCTGCTGGTCTGGCTCGTGGCCGCGGTCCTGGTGGCGGCTGTGCCCGCGTTTCGCGAGCGTCGACTCCTCGCGCTGCACGCGGTCAGCGGGACGGCATTCCTGCTCGGCTTCGTGTCGATCACCCGCATCTTCGGTCTCACCTGGTTCTACCTGATGCTCTGGATGTGGGCGGTCGGCGCGCTGATGGCCGTCGCGGTCGTGTGGACGGTCGGCCACGTCGCCGCACAGCGTCGCAGCGCTCCGCTGCCGGCACGTCCCGTCGTCGCGGCGCTGGTCGCCGTCGCACTCGTCGTGACCGTGCACACGACTGCAGCCGACGCTGTCGACGCCGAGCCGTCCGACGCCGAGGTCTCCGACATCCTCGGCCGCCTGGTGCCGGACACCATCGCCGCCCTCGAACGAGGCGACGGTCCGTCGACCGGACGCGATGGCAGGTACCAGGTCGCGTGGATGGACGCCATCCACCCGGGTTCACAGGCATACGGTCTGGTGAGCGAACTGGAGCGGGCCGGATTCGATGCCGGGATGGAGTACTTCTTCCACGTTCCGATCACCGAC
>JBBKVY010000191.1:0-8631 GCA_037968675.1 Acidimicrobiales bacterium
GTCATCGCGGCGCTCCTCGGCACTCACCGGTGTTCGTGGGTGCGGGGGGTGTCGTCGCTCGAGTTGTGGTCGGCTCCACCGTCGTGGCTCATGCCGCGCATCATGAAGAACATCATGAGGGGGCAGGCGACGATCAGGAGCGGGAATGCCAGGTAGCTGACCGGGACGCCGAGCGCGGCGAGCACGATCACGAGCGCTGCGGCGGCGATAAGCGGCTTCAGCAGGTTTTGGTGGTTCATGTCGGCCTCCGATTGTGGGATTGCTTGCGAGTGTCGCGCTGGGGGTATTGCCGGTCATCCGCTGGGAGTACGGATCTCGGGGGAGTGGCCACTACTGAGGGCGAGCGCGGCGGTTCGGCCGCGCCGGAGCGGACGGCGAACTTCCTTGTTGTCGCGCGTGTGTCCTGCTCAGCCCGGTTGGTCGAGGAGGCCGGCTCCCCGGGCGAGGCGTACGAGTTCGGAACGCTCGCTGACGCCGAGCTTTTGGTACACGTGGGACCGGTGGGTTTCCACGGTTCGGACGGACACGAAGAGCTCCTCGGCGATCTGCGGGTTGGTCAATCCGAGCGCAATGCGGCGCAGCACATCGATTTCTCGGTCGGAGAGCTCGCCACCCGGGCCGCTGAGACGGGCCGGTGGAGCATCGACGGCGAGGAGGGCGGCGCCCATGCTGGGGTGGACGTACTGGTGGCCTGACATCACCTGCCGCACCGCTTGGACGAGTTCGACGTCGGCGGCGTCTTTGAGTAGGTAGCCGGCGGCGCCGGCATCGAACGCTCGCCGGAGGTAGGCGATGTCGTCGTGCACGGTCAGCACCAGGATTCGGGTCTCGGGGCTGGCGTCGAGGATGTCGGGGGTGGCGTCGATGCCGCTGCGGTCGGGGAGGCCAACGTCGATCACGAACACGTCGGGGACGGTGCGCGCTGCGAGCAGGATGGCGTCGGCTGCGTTGGCAGCCTCGCCGACCACCTCGAGGTCGGCTTCGGCGTCGAGAATCATGCGCAGCCCGGACCGCACGACACCGTGGTCGTCGCACAGCGCGATCCGGACTGGTTGATCAGGGTCCTCAGTCAACGGGGACCTCGAGTGTGATGGTGGTGCCGGTGTCAGGCCGCGATGCGATGGTCAGGTCACCTCGGGTGAGGGAGGCGCGCTCCGCCATCCCGGCCAGTCCGAGGTGTCGGGTCTGCGTCTCGGTGTCGAAGCCGCAGCCGTCGTCGGTGACCTCGACCCGCAGGGTCCGACCGTCGATGGTCATTGTGACTTGGGCGGTGGTGGCGTCGGCGTGGCGGGCCACGTTGGTGAGGGCTTCTTGGGTGATCCGGTAGGCGACGGTCTCGATGTCTGGGGCGAGCCGGTCGCCGGTCGGGAGGTGATTGGCGAACTCGATGGTGAGCCCGGTTCGGGTGGCGAGGTCGGTGGTGAGTCGTTCGATCGCCGGGGCGAGGCCGATGTCGTCGAGCACGGTTGGCCGCAGGTCGGTGGCCAGTTGGCGGGTTCGTTGGAGCGCGTCGCTGACCACGCCGCGGAGATCGGCGAGACGATGAGCGGTCTGGTCGACGTCCGGGTGTTCGTCGTGGAGGTCTGTGTCGACGAGGCGGAGTCCGAGCAAGACTGATGTGAGCGCTTGGCCGATGTCGTCGTGGAGGTCGCGGGATACCCGGGCCCGTTCGGCCTCTTGGGCATCGATGACCTGGCCGAGCATCTCGTGACGAGCGCGGCTGGCCTCCTCGGCCGCAGCGGCCGCGGCAACCGCTTCTGTCCTGGATCGTTCTGCGTCGACGAGCAGGGTGCTCTCGATCGCCCCGGTGGCGAAGGCGGCCAAGACCACGACAAGGGCCTCGTCGTCGGCGTCGAAACCGGTGCCGCCGACCTTCTCGGTCAGATACAGGTTCCCGTAGCGGCGGCCGCCGCGGGCAACGGGAACGCCGAGGAATGTGCGCATCGGCGGGTGCCCGGGCGGAAACCCCACCGATTGGGGGTGATCGGCGATGTCGTCGAGGCGGATCGGGCCGTCGGCCACGATCACCTCACCGAGGAGTCCCCGTCCCTCGGGCAGGGCTCCGAGTTTCCGTACGGTCGCTTCGTCGATGCCGTGGTGGACGAACTGCGTGATCCGACCGTCGGCGTCGTAGACGCCGAGCGCGGCGTAGCGGGCATCGGCCACCGCTGCCGCGCCTTGGACGATCTGGCCGAGTACGGCATCGAGGTCGTGTTGACCGGACAGCTCGAGAGCGGCGCCGAGCAGCACACGGATGCGATCGCCCCATCCAGCGTCGCCGTTCGCAGACGACGACGTCGAGGTGGGCAGGACCCGTCGCGGCATACGTCCGAACCCTAACCAGTAACTACGACAGTAAGTCGTTGATGGCGCCGACCCCCGTCGCTCGTCGCGAATGCCTGGGTCGGATCCGTGCTCAGCACGGATGCGCGGTCGGTTGGTCAGCGCGGAGAGTGGTGGTTCCCGGCCACACGGCTGCGCCCGCTCGAGGAGTTCAATGCAGGATCACGACAGCCCAGCTGCCGAGCACGGCGATGCCCATGCGCCGGAGGACGAACCGGGCAGTGTGAGCCTGTTCGGTGCGGTGTCGCTCGGGACGGGGGTGATGATCGGTGCCGGCATCTTCGCGCTCACCGGCCAGGCGGCCGCGCTGGCCGGCGACCTGTTCCCGGTGGCGTTCGTCGTCGCCGCGATCGTGGTGGCCTTCAGCGCCTACTCCTACGTGAAGCTGGCCAACGCGTTCCCGTCCTCGGGCGGGGTGGCCATGTTCTTGAAGGAGGCCTACGGCCTCGGGACGGCCACGGGCACGTTTGCGATGTTCATGTACGTGTCGATGGTGATCAACGAGAGCCTGGTTGCCCGTACCTTCGGCTCCTACGTCCTCGAGATCATCGACCTCGGCCCGCGTGACTTCTGGGTTCCCGCGCTGGGCGTCGTGCTCCTGGCACTGGCTGTTGCCGCGAACCTGGCCGGGAACCGGTTCGTTCAGGGAGCGGCCGGTCTCCTGGCGATTGCCAAGGTCCTCGGCCTTGCGGTGTTCGCCATCGCGGGGCTGCGATACGTGAACTTCTCCACGCTGAGCAGCGGGTCGGGCGACACCGGCGTCGCGCTGTCTGTCGACGGGTTCCTCGCCGCGGTCGCTTTGTTGATCCTGGCCTACAAGGGGTTCACCACCATCACGAACAGCGGCGGCGAGATCGTCGACCCCCACCGCAACACCGGGCGCGCCATCGTGTGGGCCCTCGGCATCTGCACCGCCGTCTACCTCGTGCTCGCGGTCACCGTCGCCGGGAACCTGGCCCTCCCCGACATCATCGCCGCCCAGGACTTCGCTCTCGCTGAGGCAGCCCGTCCTGCGTTCGGCGACGCTGGCGTGTGGTTCACGGTCGTCATCGCAGTGATCGCCACCGCATCGGGTGTGACCGCCAGCGTGTTCGCCGCCGGCCGCATGCTGGCAATGCTGACCCGGATGAAGGAGGTGCCCCACCGACACTTCGGCATGCCAGGCCCGCTGCGCACCCACACCATGGTGTACACCGTCGCCCTCGCCATGTTCCTCACGGTGCTGTTCGACCTGCGCCGGATCGCCGCACTCGGCGCCGTGTTCTACGTGCTCATGGACATCGCCATCCACTGGGGACTGCTGCGCAGACTCGGATCACGAGTCGAAGCCAACCGCGGTGTCGTGATCACCGCCATCGTGCTCGACGTCGTCGTGCTCGCCGCCTTCTTGTGGGTCAAGGCATCGGCGGACCCGCTGATCCTGGCCATCTCCGCGGCGGCAATCACCGCGGTCGTCGCTGGCGAGTACCTGTTCATGCGCTCACACACCGACGCCGACGGAAACATGGACATGTGATTTCGCGTCTTCGCCACCGACGCGTGGGCGATGGTCCGTGGTGGACCCGCAGTCGAGTTCCGTAGTTCCACCCGATGTCAGAAACGGTCACACGTCCGACACTCGAGGACGTGGACCCGCGACCGACCCTCGATACGGCACCGCATCGATGACCGACAGGGCCAATCCTCGCCCGAGTCGGTCGACCGGGCCCGGGCGGCACTGCCCCGCCCGCCACCGCGCTCCCGTTGTGCTGGTTGCCATGCGGCACCCGGTGTTGCGCCGGTGGACCACCGAACTGCTCGACACCGCCTGCGGATGCTGGGCGACCGTCGTCTCCCTCGACGGAGAACTTCTCGCGGACGCCATCGCCAGAGTCAGTCCAGACGTCGTCGCACTCGACTCCCTCGACTTCCCAGCTTGCTGCCACGCGGCCCTCACGGACCTCGGACGAGAGCACGTGGTGGTCATCGGTCCCGAACCCGACCCCGCCTATCGGCAGTCAGCTCTCGACCAGGGTGCAGGAGGTTGGGTGAGCCAGGACCGCATCGGCGACGACCTGCCCCGCGCGGTGTGGACCGCGCTCGGCTGCGACCGCCACGACTGTCCCCTCCGACCCCTCATGACCAACGGCGCCGCCCCGTCCTCCCGACCCACTGGAGAACCCTCATGACCATCATCAACGTCGCCGCCGTCCTTGTCGCCGCTGGCCTGTCGGCGGTCCTGTGGCGATTCTTCTTCGGGGCGAAGGAGTCGAGCCGAGCCGAGTTGCGTTCCGGCGCGCAGGAGATCACCGTCACGGTGAAGGGCGGCTATTCGCCCGATCGCATCGAGGTCCACCGTGGCACCCCAGTCCGGCTCACCTTCGACCGGCAGGAATCAGGCGACTGCACGTCGCGAGTGGTGTTCTCGGACTTCGGCATCAACCGCACGCTGCCGGCCTTCACCGAGACCACCGTCGAACTCGCCCCCGACCACGCCGGCGAGTTCGCATTCGCCTGCGGGATGAACATGGTGCACGGAACCCTCGTCGTCCTCGACGAGCCGCTCGCCGACCACCCGCACGTCGACGGCGACACCACCTCCGGTCAGAAGCCGCGGACCTCAGACGCTCAGAGCGTCAACCCCGGTGACTCGGGGGATCATGCCGCGATCGGGGGCGAGGATGCCGAAGCGGAGGCTCGCCGCATCGAGATCGCCGACCTGACCCGCAGGGTGGTCATCGGCGCCCTGCTCAGCATCCCGGTGGTGTTCGCGGTGATGGCCCACGAACTGTTCGGTGCTGGTTGGGTGCCCGCGGTTTTGTTGAACCGGTGGGTGCAGCTGGCGCTCATCGCGCCGGTCATGGCGTATTCGGGCTGGCCGATCCACCGAACCGGTTGGCTGACCCTCCGACACCGGACCGCCGAGATGAACACCCTCATCATGCTCGGCACCACCGCGGCGTTCGGTTACAGCCTGGTCGTGACCATCGCTCCATCGGTTCTGCCGGCCGATGTGCGCGAGGTCTACTACGAGGCCGTCGGCGTCATCATCACGCTCATCCTCCTCGGTCGATTGTTCGAGGTCCGCGCCAAAGCCGGCACCGGTGAGGCGATCCGTCAGCTGATCGGGATGCAAGCCCGCACGGCCCGCGTCATCCGCGGTGACGTCGAAGCAGACGTCCCCATCGAGGCGGTCGTGCCCGGTGATGTGATCGTCGTGCGGCCCGGCGAGAAGATCCCCGTCGACGGCGAAGTGGTCGACGGGACCTCCGCAGTGGACGAGTCGATGGTGACCGGCGAGCCGATCCCCGTCACCAAGACCGCAGGCGACACCGTGATCGGCGCCACGATCAACCAGACCGGAGCGTTCCGGTATCGGGCAACCAAGGTCGGCTCGGACACCGTGCTGGCCCAGATCATCAAGCTGGTCGAACAAGCCCAGGGCTCCAAGGCGCCGATCCAACGGCTCGCCGACCAGATGTCGAGCTACTTCGTGCCGGCCGTGATCCTCACCGCCATCTGGACCTTCGTCGCCTGGTTCCTGTTCGGTCCGGCTCCGACCTTCACCTTCGCTCTCGTCGCCGCGGTCGCCGTCCTGATCATCGCCTGCCCCTGCGCACTCGGCCTGGCCACGCCACTGTCGATCATGGTCGGCACCGGCAAGGGCGCCACCAACGGTGTCCTCATCCGCTCCGCCGAGGCGCTCGAAACCGCCCACAAGCTCGACACCGTCATCCTCGACAAGACCGGCACCATCACCAAGGGTGCCCCGGCCCTCACCGACATCGTCACCGTCGGCGAGGTCGCCGAGGACGATCTGTTGCGACTCGTGGCATCGGCCGAACGATCCTCCGAACACCCCCTCGGCGCCGCCATCGTCGCCGGCGCCAAGGAACGCTCACTCGAGCTCGATGAGCCGTCCGGCTTCGAGTCGGTCACCGGCCAGGGCCTGCGCGCCACCGTCGCCGGACGAGAGGTGCTGGTCGGCAACCGCCGCCTCCTCGACGGCGCCGGCATCGACCCCGCCGGCCTCGACCCCCACGCCGACGGACTCTCAGCCGACGGCAAGACCCCGATGTTCGCCGCCATCGACGGCACCGCCGCCGGGGTCATCGCGGTGGCCGACACCCTCAAGGGCGACTCGATCGCCGCCGTCGCCGCCCTCCAGGGCCTGGGCCTCGAGGTCATCATGATGACCGGAGACAACCGCCGCACCGCCGCAGCGATCGCCCGCACCGTCGGGATCGACCGAGTGCTGGCTGAAGTGCTCCCCGAACACAAGGCCAACGAAGTCCGACGCCTCCAAGCCGAAGGTCGCACCGTCGGCATGGTCGGCGACGGCATCAACGACGCCCCCGCCCTCGCCCAAGCCGATGTCGGCTCGGCCATCGGAACCGGCACCGACGTCGCCATCGAGTCCTCCGACATCACCCTCGTATCCGGCGCGCTCTCCGGGCTCGTGACAGCCATCCGGCTCTCCCGGGCGACCATGCGCAACATCCGCCAGAACCTCTTCCTCGCCTTCGTCTACAACGGCGTCGGCATACCCATCGCCGCCGGCATCCTCTATCCGTTCGTCGGCATCAGGCTCAGCCCGATGATCGCAGCCGCAGCCATGGCCCTGTCGTCGCTGTCAGTGGTCACCAACGCCAACCGGCTCCGCCGATTCCATCCCGAACCGCTCCCCGCCGCCGTCACCGCACGGGCTGTCGAACCCACCGTCGAGATCGGCAACGACCCCGAACCGGAACGCGCCGCCGCGGCCGACACCGTCGATCTCGTGTGCGGCATGACCGTGGATCCCGCCACCGCGCTGACCGCCCAGCATCGCGGCCAAGATCACCGGTTCTGCTCGCCCGGCTGCCGCGACACCTTCACCGCCAACCCCGACCACTACGTGGCCGAACCCTCCAGGAGCTGAACCCGCATGAACAACCTTGCGACCCTCGTCCCAGTGATCGCCGACACCGACGGATGGGGCCAAATGAACGGCTGGGGAGGCGGATGGATGTGGCTGTGGGGAACCCTCATGATGTTCTCCTGGGTCGCGATCATCGTCGCCGCCATGTGGCTCACCTCCCGCTCCCGCAACCGCTCCCCTCCACAGACCCAGGCAACCGCGATCCTCGATGAGCGCTACGCCCGCGGCGACCTGACCACCGAGGAATACCGAGAACGCCTCGACCATCTCTCGTGACCGAACCCATCAACGAGGAGAACAGCACCATGACCGAAACCCACTCCTACGACACGCAGACCCCGCTGTCCGACCCCAACACGCCACCGGCCTCGCCCGACCACCAGATGGACGGCCGGATGATGTGGGTGATGATGGTCGGCTGCTGCCTCGCGATCCCCCTCGCCTTCATCATCGGCGGCGCCGGACTCGGCTCACTCGCCGGGGAAAGCAACTGGCTGATCGGCGCCGCCGTCCTCCTCGCCATCGCCCTTGTCATCACCCGCCGAATCTCCAGCGGCCCCCGCTGCGACCCGCCCGCCGGGCCGTGACCCTCGCCTCGACGCAAGGCCCCGCCACCGGTGCGCCCGGGTGGATGACCCCTGGTGATGTCGATCACGCAGTCCGGGCTGACCGGTGACGGCGCGTGCCAGCGTTGTCAGGGCCGGCGGCGAGACACAGGACGGCGCTCTCCACGCGAGGGTTCTCGGCACAGACACCAGTGGGGTTCTGCTGCTCCACGGCCTCGGCGGGTCGAACTCGCACTGGGGTGAGCCGTACGACCATGTCGCCGGATCCGGCCGTCTGGTCGTGCCTGATCTCCTCGGATTCGGCGCCTCGCCCCGACCCGACGTGAGCTACGACGCTGACGACCATGTTGCTGCCCTCATCACCATCCTCGACCAGCTCGGCGTGACCTGCGGTGATCCGTCGGGGCGGTGTGCAGCACACGTGGGCGTCCTATGCCGGAACGTTCCGGGGCCTGTTGGCTGCCGCTGAGGGCCACCGGTGGCTTGCCGCGTAACTCTCGACGTGCAGCTGGGTGCCGACCACTCCCTACCGCTCACCCACCCAGTTGTGTGCGCGGACGCCATCGTGAAGGCCATGTCGACCCATCCCAGGCTTGGGGTGGCCGGCGAGGCAGCGCCTCCGGTGGTCTCCGCCGGTGAAGAACGCCGCCGAATGGGACCCCGATGTGGGACCTTCGACTCCGGCCATACCGAGCGCACATAACCGACGGTGGACTGATGCACGAGACCACTCGATGAGGCGTCCGGTATGTGGTCGAGGATCGTGAGTGAAATCGAGACGTCCACGATGCCTCCGGCCCGAAAATCACCACAGGCCAGCAA